>JBBDWO010000019.1 GCA_040902765.1 Acidimicrobiia bacterium
GACGCGTCTGGCCTCCCCCTCCGTCATCGGCCTTCGGCCGCTGCCACCTCCCCCGAAGGGGGAGGGGACGAGCTCAGCTCTACGCGTACCCCGTCTCCACCCTTTCCCTGACCCGCTCCCGGGTCTCCTCGTCGCAGAACGCTGCCTCGACCGCGTTGACGGTGATGGCCCGTAGGTCGTCGCGGGCGAACCCCTGGTGCTCCAAGGCGAGGGTGAACTCTCGAGTCATCGACGTGGCGCTCATCAGCCGGTTGTCGGTGTTGATCGTCGTGGTAAATCCGGCTCGGTAGAGCAGACCGATCGGGTGATCGGCGGCCGTCGGGTAGATCCCGGTGTCCAGGTTCGAGTAGGGGCACAGTTCGAGGGCGATGCCGCGGTCGCGGACCTCGGTCGCTACCGGCCCCAGGTCGACGATCTCGCCGTCTTCAACCGTGGTGTCTTCGATGATGCGGGCGCCGTGCCCGATCCGCTCGGCGCCCTGTTCGAGCGCCGCTCTGATGCTGTCGACGCCATCACCTTCTCCGGCGTGGATGGTGATGCGCAGGCCCTCAATGCGAGCGAGCTCGATGGCCTCGGCGTGGAGCGACGGGGGGTATCCCGCCTCGGGCCCGGCCAGGTCGAAGCCGACCACGCCCTTTCCGGCAAAGGCGACGGCGGCTTCAGCAACTTCGACCGAGTCGTCTTGCTGTCGGAGCGCGTCGACCAGGATGCGAACCGGCAGCCCGGTGTCGGCCTCGGCTCGGGAGAACCCGTCGATCGCTGCCGCCAGCACGTCGACTCGTGACATACCGCGTTCGAGGTGGAGGCTGGGCGCAAATCTGATCTCGGCATACACCACCGCTTCGGCGGCCAGATCCTCCGCAGCTTCGTAGGCGACCCGCGCAACCGCCTCGGGTGTCTGCATGACGCCGAAGGTGTGGGCGAAAGCATCCAGATACCGCTCCAGGGAGAACGAGCCGTCCTGATGGAACCAGCGGGCCAGAGATGCAGCGTCGTCGAAGGGGAGGCGGTCGTAACCAGCGTCGCTGGCGAGGTCGAGGACGGTCTGCGGCCGCAGACCGCCATCGAGGTGATCGTGCAGCAGGACCTTCGGCAGCGATCGGACTTCTTCGGGTTTCATGCCCTCCAGGCTACCCAGCGGGTTCCGAGCTGAGCCACCAGCGCCGTTCGACGATCTCCTCGTCGTGCAGGGTCGTCGCCATGACCTCGCCGGGCACGAATCCGAGGGCCTCGAGAAATCGCTCGCCGTCGATGTTGCCCAGCACCACATCCGCTCGGACCGGCCGTTCCGGCTCGGTGACCCTGGCCACTTCGACGAGGGCGCGTCCGACGCCGTGTCGCCGGAACCGGGGCTCGGTGGTCACATCGCCGACGATGGTCGCTACCTCTGAACTGCCGGCGTCGACAAACCCGACGACCTGCTCCTCCCACTCGGCGACGCGCAGCCCACCGGCGAGGAGACGGCGCCTCAGGGCGGCAGGGGAGTAGGACGCTTCGAGGAATCGGCCGACCGTCTCCGGCTTGAGGAGCCCGGCGTAACTGTCCCAATAGGCGGCGTCGGCGACTCTCCGCACCGCAACCAGGTCGTCACGAGTGGCCGGACGGACTCGCATGTCGCCGAACCTACTCCTCGGCCCGAGGTGCGTGCCGGCCCACGGCCGTAGACTCCCGGGTATGGCATCCAAGGCACGGCGACGACTGTTGTTCACGTTCGCTGCGGTCATCGTGGTGGCCGCCGGCTACGCCGTACTGCGGCGATGGCTCGAAAAGGCGAACATCCGAGAGGCATCCCTCGACGAAGCACCCACCGTCACGATGGGGGAGCGCGAGGCAGCCTGGGCGGCCGCAGCCGCCATCCGGCTGGCCGAGCGCCGCCGCGTCGAAGTCGGCGAGGCCGGTGTCGGCGTGGCCGCGGCCGAGGCCCACGCCGACGACCTCGAGGGGCAACTCGACCGAGCGCGCCGTCTGCTCGCCGAACACACCGCGACGTCCAACGAGAACCACCGGCTGCGCGGCGCCGTGCAGGCTTTGACCGATGCGCTGACGGCGATGCCGCGGGGTCCCGCGACCGATCCACCGGATCCCGGACTTGTCGACGCCCTCCAGGGCGAGATCGACGGGCTGCGTGATGAGCTCGCCGCCATGGAACTTCAGATCAAGGAGCTCTCCGAGGACCGTGACCGCATCGTCGAAGAAGCAGACCGGCTCCGCACGGCGCTCGAGGCCGCGGGGGATACGACCGACCCGGATCGGTTGGGCCGACTTCGTACCGAACTCCTCCACGTCCGACGATCGCTGGACATCGAGCGGCAACGCAATCTGAGACTGGGGCGTCGCCGACGAGACCTCTGACTAGTCGCTGGCGGATGGCCGATAGGTGGCCAGGAGTTGGAGCACGCCCGCCATGATGCCGGCCAGGGCGATCGTCAGCCCCGCAGTGCCCGACAGCCGCTCGGTGAGGCCCAGCGCGTCATCGACGCTGTATCGGCCCGGACCGAGGTAGGCGACGACGCCGGCGATCACCGACAGAGTGAGCACGTACTCGTAACCCTCGTCGGGCCTGGCCGACACGAAGAACCCGGCGCTCCGATGCACCGTCCAGAACGCCACGAACATCATCGCGATGAGAACGGCCGCACCGATCGATGTGAGGAACCCGGCGAGGAACGAGATGCCGATGCCGATCTCGGCGAAAGCCATGAGGAACCACTGCATCGTCGAGTAGCGGAGTCCGATCGAGGCCGTCCACCGGATCGTCTTGTCCCGGTTGATCACGTGCTTGACCCCGTGGGCCAGGAACACGCCTCCCAGAAGGAACCGCAGGACAAGCATCACGAGGTCGTATTCGGGCATCCCTCTCCTCCCTGCGGTCACGCAATTGTCGCAGACCGCTGCGCTTGCCCAACCGTGGCTCACGGCCTGAGCAGATCGTCATCAACCTTGGGAGGCGGCCGCCAGGAGGGCCTCGATTGCCCGATCGACGTCTGATTCGTCCGTTGCCCAGTCGGACACCGAGATGCGCATGAGACGGTTCCCGGCCCATGTCGTGGGACTGAAGTAGGCAACACCGCTCTCGCTCACGCGAGCCATGATGCGTTCCGCCAGCGCGTCACCATCGCCGTCGGGGTGCAGCCATCGCACGAGGACCTGGTTGAACACCACCTCGTTGACGATCTCGGCGGAACCCGACGCCGACAGCGCGGTGGCAAATCTTTGCGCCAGTGTGTGTGACCGGGTAACGAGATCACGCACCCCTACGACACCCAGGGAACGCAGGACGGCGTAGACACCGAGACCGCGAGCACGGCGCGAATGCTCCGGGTTCCAGTCCAGCTGGTCACGCACCTCGCCGGTTCCCTGAACCAGATACGCCCCGCGTGTGGTCATGGAGGCGTGATGGGCGTCGGGATGACGGCAGATCGCAATGCCCGAGTCGTACGCCACGTTGAGCAGCTTGTGGGCATCGGTTGACCACGAGTCCATGAGGTCGATGCCATCGGTGAGACGATCATCGACCGTAGCTGCCCACAAGCCAACGGCGCCGTCGACGTGCACCCAGGTTGGGTTCCCACGAAGCCGGTGCTCGTCGACTGCTGCCGCCACGTCCCGGAACCGATCGAACGAGCCGGTGTTTACGTTGCCGGCCTCGACGCACACGATCGTCGGACCGTTGGCTGCTTCGAGTGCCGCGCGCAGCGCGGGAATGCTCATGCGGGCCTCATCGTCAGACGCCACTTCGACCATTTGGCCGGCGCCGAGGCCGAGAAACCGGAGAGCGCGTGGGACGGTGCCGTGACGTTCTGTTTTGCCGATGACCTGAACCAGGGGAGCGCCTTGCAGACCGTCACGTTCCACATCCCATCCAGATCCCTTGAGAACATGGTTGCGTGCAGCCGCCAGGCAGGTAAACGTCGCCATCTGACCACCCGTCACGAACCCGACCGAGGCCCGGGCAGGCAGTCCCAAGAGGTCCACGACCCAACGAGCCGCCGTCTCTTCGACCACGGCCGCACCGGGAGCCACGGCGTGCAGACCGGCATTCTGGTCCCACAGAGCCGTGAGGACTTCAGCGCCGAACGCTGCCGGGTGCAAGCCGCCGATCACGAAGCCGAAGTAGCGGCCGGAGGCGTGGGCAGTGACGAATGGGTCGAGGTCTGCAGCCAAGGCGGTGATCATCGCTGCTGGGTCCTCACCATCCATGGGCATGGCCCCGCCGACGAGGGCCCGAATGGGATCGGCTGCCACCGAAGGCTGGACCGGACGCGTGGGCAGCGATTCGAGGTAGGCGACCGACGCCTTGGCCAGCGTGTCCACGAGCGACTTCCAGTCGTACTCGCGCATCGACACTCCCTTCGCACTCAGATCGATCCTCGCCACCAACGCTAGCGATGGGGGAGTACCCCTATCCTGAGTGCATGTCACATCTCATCACTGACTTCTACCGCCAGAACGAATGGGCGAACCTCGCCATCATCGACCACTGCCGTCCGCTGACCGACGAGCAACTCGACGACGCCTCGGTCACCGGTGTCTACGGATCCATCCGCTCGACGCTGCTGCACATCGTCGGAGCCGAGGTCGCCTACGCCGCCCGACTCGGCGACACCGACCTGGAGAGGCACGGCGCGGACGACCCGTGGCCGGGATTCGATCGGGTCGCCGAGTACGCGAGGCTGGCGGCGGCCTCGTTGACGGCACACGCCGAGTCCCTTCCGGCCGAGCCGATTCTGTCGCGGGACGGTAAGGATGAGATCGACCGCGAGGTCGTCCTCGTCCAGATGTACCACCACAGCACGCATCACCGCGCGGAGATCTGCACGGTGCTCACCCAGATCGGGGTCGAACCCCTCGACCTCAGCGCCTGGAGTTGGGGACCGGCCGACGGTCGAATCCGGCCGGTCTGAGTCGAACCTGAGCCAACTCACGTCAGGGCTGGAACATCTCCACGACGCCCGTCGCCTGACCACCGTTGACGTACAGCCACACACCACAGAACTCACCGGGGCAGGGCAGATAGGACGCAGCCGTCGGCCATGACGACACGGCGATCGGCTGCGGGAAGAAACCGGCGTCGCTCAGAGTGGCGTCGATGTAGAACACCTGGGCGAGCGGGGAGATCGGCACCGGGAAGGTCATCGGGTTCTGGTTCCGGATGTAGTTGTCGAAGACTTCGGTACCGTCGGCCGTCGCCTCGGCCTCGGCGGCGGCGCCGGTAAAGTAGCAGGCCAGGTCGAAGGTGATCACCCCGCCCCCGACCGCCTCGGCATATCCGAACCACAGGCCGTCCGGGAGCAGGCCGCCCTCCACGACGCACCCGGAACCGTGGGGATCACCCGACGCGCCGAACACGGCGGGGAACTCCCACGGGATGGGAACCACATAGAGGGGGGCGGTTGTCGTGGTCACGCCGGCCGTCGTCGTCGTGGCCTCAGCGGCCGTGGTCGTCGTGTCTTCTGGCACCGTGGTGGTCGCCTCGCTCGTCGTCGATGCAACCGTGGTCGAGGTGCCAGTGGTCCCTGTACCTCCACAGGCAGCCAGAACGAGGCTGAGAACAAGAGACAGACGCAGCGGGATCATCTTGATCTCCTTCGGGACTTCGGGTTCTCCTGAGAGCCTACCGAACAGACCCCAAGGGGAGAGGACCCGGAGTGGTTCGGTTCTCGAAGTTTCGAAGCAATGTTACATAACGTGGATTATGGGACATGGCTACGACGCCTGCACCGACCTCCAGGCACGCCGGCGCTCCTCACTCGTAGCTCGCGCCTGACACCCGTCCAGGTGGTCGTTGACGAGCCCCACGGCCTGCATGAGGGCATACATCGTCGTCGGGCCGACGAACGACCAGCCGCGGCCCTTCAGATCCTTGCTGAGCTCCTTCGACGCCTCGGTGATCGCCGGGATGTCCTCCAGCGAGGTCGGTGCCGGGCGGGCAAAGTCGGCGTACCGCGCCAGGAAGCCGGCGACCGACCCGAATTCAGCACTGAGTTCGAGCGCGCGCGCCGCGTTACCGATGGCGGCACGGATCTTGGCTTCGTTGCGGATGATGCGGGCATCGCCGAGGAGTCGACGGACCTCCCGGTCGCCGAAGCGACTCACCGTGTCGGGGTCGAAGCCGGCGAAGACCTCACGGAAGGCGTCGCGCTTGCGCAGGGTCGTGATCCATGACAGGCCGGCTTGGAAGCCCTCGAGAGCGACCCGCTCGTAGAGGCCGGCGTCGCTCAGGACGGGGTAACCCCACTCGCGGTCGTGATAGTCGACATAGAGAGGGTCAGAACCGGGCCACGGGCACCGCGGGACCCCGTCGTCGCCGACCGTGAGGTCACTCACCGGTCGGATCGAAGTCCAGCGCTCCCGAGTTGATGCAGTACCGCAGCCCGTCGGAGCCGGGTCCGTCCTCGAACACGTGGCCGAGATGACCGCCGCAGGTGGCACACAGCACCTCTGTCCGCACACGGCCGTAGCCGGTGTCGGGCTTGGTGGTCACCGCCGCGACGTCGGCGGGAGCGACGAACGAGGGCCAGCCGGTACCGCTGTCGTACTTGTCGGCGGACCGGAACAGCTCGGTGCCGCAGCCGGCGCACTTGTACGAACCCGGGTCCTTGGTGTCCCAGTAAGCACCGGTGAACGCCGGTTCGGTAGCGCTGCATCGCAGGATGTCGTACTGCTCGGGGCTGAGGCGCTCTGCCCAGTCGGTGTCGGTGGCGGGAACATCGGGCATCATCACTCCGTTGTCGTTGGAGACAAGGGTATCGCAGGATCGGAGGAGTCATGGCCAGGATCGCCATCATCGGAGACGGACCGGGAGGCTTGAGCGCGGCGCTCTTCCTCGCCAAGAACGGGCACGAGGCACTCGTCTACGGTGACGACAAGACGGCGGTGCACTACGCCCAGCTCCACAACTACCTGGGACTCCCCGACACAGCGGGTACCGAGTTCATCGACATCGCGCGCGCTCACACCAGATCCCACGGGGCGCGCTTTCTCGACGAGCGGGCCCGCGACGTAGTCCCCTCCCCCACCGGATTCTCCGTCGTCTCCGAGTCGGATAGGACGCAGGACGTGGACTACGTCGTCCTCGACGAGGGCAAGAACCCGGTCATCGCCGGCGCCCTCGGCCTCGAGGTGGATGACTCCGGCGCGGTGCCGGTAGACAGCGAACAGCGGACCGGTCTCCCCCGCGTCTACGCAGTCGGCCGCATGACCCGGCCCAAACGGAGCCAGGTGGTCATCTCCGCCGGTGCCGGCGCCGTTGCAGCTCTCGACATCCTCGCCGCCGAAGCCGGCGAGGACCTCCAGGACTGGGACTCTCCCCCGAAGGACTGACCGACCTCACCCCCCTGGCGGCACCGGAGGTTCATACGGTGCGGTTCGATGTCGCTCAGTACATGGTCGTTCGGGTCAGGTGATGCGGCCAGTGGGTCGTGTGGTACACGCTCCACAGCCGAAAGTCCACATGCGGGATGATCACGGCCCGGTCGGCGGGGCGCCGACGATTGATCGCATCGGTCAGCAGGGCGGTGCCGTAGATGGTGTGGAGGCGGATCTCGATCTCGTCGTTCGAGTCGCGCTCGATGATCTCGCCGGTACCGATTCGACGGTCGAGATCCTCGGAGTACTCGAGGATGCCCATCACCCGGAGCGCCACCGGCACGATGTAGTCGGCGAACGCCGTCAGCCGGTCCAACCCGCGGATATCGAGGCCGCGTTCGGGGCCGATGGTGAGATGCAGGGACCAGAGGGCCAGTTGAGCGAGCTTGTGGAACAAGATCGTGCGCTCCTTGTACGCGCTGCGATCATCGAAGCGCGGGAACTCGACGATCAGCCGCTCCAGCAGACCGTCGCCGTCGGCGTAGACGGCAGGTGCGCACGACGGGATGAACCGGTGGAAACGCCCGCCGTAGCGCTCCTCGAGTATGGCCCCGACGGCGTTCAAGACGGAGGCACGCTCGTCGAGCATCGGCATGGTCACCGTGCCTTGGAAGATCCGATCCAGGTCATCGGCGGCGACGGTGGCGAGGTAGCCACCTTCGAGCACTGGCGTGCCAGCTCGCCAGGCGCGGTGGAGACAAGCATGCATCGCCTCGCTGTCGGACCAGGTGCCGCCCTCGTAATCGACCTCGAACCGTCGACCGCTGGCGAAATCGGTGAAAGCGAAATCGAGCACCGATCTCAGCATGACCGCATCGATCTGATCCGCGACGGTGTCGCCCCACGAGAAGGACCCGCTCGGCCCGCTCCCGGGTGGTGCGAAGGGCTCGTACGCCATCCAGTCGGCCACCCACTCGACCCTCTCCAGATTGGTGCGCACGTTGTCCGTGAGATCCACGACCGGCACCACCGACTCGAGCACGGGCATGTCCCATGCCCTGATCCTCTCCGTGGGCACCCGATCCTCCCCTCTCGGCTGGCGGACAGCGGCCGCTAGGGTCCCACACATCGTGACCCCCACGCGTCACCCACCACGGATCGCCGTCGTCGGCTCCACGAACATCGACCTGGTTGCGTACACCCCGCGGGTTCCCGATGCCGGCGAAACCATCATCGGGGAGCGGTTCGCCATGGGATTCGGAGGCAAAGGAGCCAACCAGGCCGTCATGGCCCGGCTCCTCGGCGCCGATGTGGCCATGATCAACTGCGTGGGCAGCGACCCATACGGGCGAATGACGCTCGACAACTTTGCCGCCTTTGGTGTCGACACCTCGCACGTGCACACGGTCGAGGGCGCCAGCGGCGTCGCTCCGATCTGGGTGGAACCCGACGGCACCAACCGGATCATCGTGATCCCCGGGGCGAACGATGCGCTCACCCCTCAGCAAGCGGTCGCCGCGATCGAGGGTCTGGCTCCGATCGACGTGCTCATCGGGCAGTTCGAGATCCCCCAGGCCGTGACCGCCGCCGCCTTCGCCACCGCCCGGAACGCCGGGGTGACCACGATTCTCAACCCGGCGCCCGGAGCCGCCCTCGATCCATCTCTTCTCGCCGAAACCGAGTGGCTCATACCGAACCAGGTCGAGCTCAGTCAGGTGACCGGAACCACCTCGGCATCGGACGCCGACCTGGTGACCGCAGCCGCGCAGCTCGGATGTCGTCTCCTCGTGACCCTCGGCGAGGACGGTGCCGCATTGGTCGCCGACGGTGCGGTGCACCGCTACCCCGCACCGACGGTCGCGGCCGTCGACACGACCGGTGCTGGCGATGCCTTCGTCGGGTCCTTCGCCTACGGTCTCGCTGCCGGCTGGGACGAGTCGCAGGCGGTCACCCTTGGAGTGATGTGTGCCGCCGACAGCGTGACCCGCCACGGGACCCAGGCGTCGTTCCCGAGAGACGACCGGATCACCGAACTGATGACCGCAGCTTTCAAGGCAGCCTCGACCTCGGGTTGAGACCTGCCAGCGACCTTCGACTCGAACTCGAGGGTCCTCGATGAACGACCGCGCGGTCGGACCGGGGTCCCGGGTGATCAACCGATCGCGTGAGAGTGGGAGCGGGGGCCGAAGTCCTCACTGGCGAAGACCGCGGCAAGCCAGGTCGTGATCGGCACTGAGGCGACCAGGCCGATGCTCCCGACGAGGGTCCGAACTGCCTCGACCGCCACGATCTCGCTGTTGAGCACGGTGCCCAGCGACTGCTCCGCCAGCACGAAGAAGATCATCAACGGCATCGCCGCCCCGGCATATGCGAGCAGCAGGGTGTTGACCGTCGAAGCCACGTGGTCGCGCCCCACCTTGAGGCCATGCCGCGTCAGGGCGACCCGGCCCAGGTCGGGACGCACCCGGTGGAGCTCCCACACGGCCGACGCCTGGGTGACGGTGACGTCGTCAATCGCCCCGATCGCACCAAGCACGATGCCGGCGAGGATGAGACCGGCGGGATCGATGCCAGCGATCGTGAGGATGAAGGCCTCGTCGGTGATCAGCCCGGTGAAACGGGCGGCCTCGACCACGAACCACGACAGCATGGCCGTGAGACCCAAAGCGACGAGCGTGCCCAGGAGTGCCACCGTGGTCATACGGTTGAACCCGTGGGCGCTGTACAGCGCCACGTAGGCGATGAGTGATGCCCCCACCACCGCAACCAGCACGGGCGGCCGCGCATCGAGGATGGCCGGGATCACGAACTGCAGGAGGACGAAAACCGTGGCGATCAGCCCACCGAGGGCGGCGAGGCCCCGCAACCGTCCGAGGAGGATCACCACGGCGGCGAACGCCAGGGCCACCCACAGGAGCACCGGGCGCCGCTGTCTGTCGGCGTAGGTGTAGCGGAACTCCGGCTCTGCTCCGGCCTGGTACTCGAGCACGACCCGGTCGCCGGGGACGAAGTCCGGGGCGGTCTCGGCGACGACGAACGTCAGCGGGAACACCTGGCCTTTGTCCGGCCCCTGGGTGAGGCGGAAGGCGATGGTGGCGCACTGGAGGGCCTGCTCGGGGGCCACGCCCTCGCAGGGCTCGATGTCGACGGTTTCCGCCACGGCCTCATATACGGTGGCGTTGACCCCGATCACCGAGAGGTCGGGCCGGATCTCCCCCGTCGGGCGGAGGAGGAGGGCGCCGAGTGCCGTGGCCGCAGCGAGGAAGCCGACGATGACGATCGGCAGGGCCCGCAACACGGCTCTGCTCTCCGGCTCGAGGAACCGGTCGAGGTCGGCGTGACCCGAGCCCGCAGAGGACGGATCGGTACTCACCCGTGAGCCCGCACGACCAGGTGGTCGAGCAGGTGCCTGCTCGAGGCGGCGATCTCGGCGATCGCCTGCTCGAACACCTCACCGTTGGCCTTCGAGGGCTCCCGAAAGCCGGAAATCTTGCGGACGAACTGACGCGCCGCCGCCTCCAAGGCGACGTCCTCGGGCCGCTCCTCCCCTCTCAACTGAACGATGCTCCGGCACACGGTGATCCCTCCTCGCTGTCGTCTGTCGCAACCTACATCCTGCCGCCGGTCCGCCAGTACACCCCGTCGGCTCGGGTCAGGAATCCTTCGTCCACCAGGTAGCGCCTCAAGGCGGCGTGATTCGGGTGGTACATCTGCAGCATGAAATTGACCTCGCGCTCGTCATAGCGCACACCGGGCTCAAACTCCTGCGCCAGCCGCTCGAGGACGACCAGGCGTTTGGCGTGCTGCGACGGGATCTCGCGAAGACGTCTGCCCGAGAAGAAGACGGTCAGGACGCGGCTCTCCTCTCCGGACCACGGCCCGTCCATCATCGATGGGTCGATGCCCTCGTCCTGCGGCAGACTCTGAGCGAGCGTGCGGAGAGCATCCTCGACCAACCGGCCGTCGACGAGCAGGCCAGCCTCGGTGAGCCGCCCGATCTCGTGCTCCACCTTCCGCGGCACGATCCCCCGCGCCTCGGCAATCCGTGCAGCGTCGACGGTGCTCACGGCTGCGGCGCCGAGGATGGAGAGACGCACCGGATCTACGCACAGACGCAGGAAACCGGAAACGTCGAGCATCCCGGCAGGCTACCTGTCAGGCGTCGACACCCAACGGTTCCGGCTCGACGCTGTCATCGGCGGCTTCCTCCCGCACGCATACCTGGTCTGCGACGAGCTCGATGCGGCTGCGTCGACCATCCGATCCGCTCCAGAAGCGCCGCTGCACAGACCCTGCGGCCCATACCCGCGTTCCGGGCTGGGGATCGGCATCGATCAGCTCGTCGGCCGGATCCCACAAGGTGATGGGGAGGACGTCGACACGCCGATGCGGCTCCTCTGAACGAACCGTCACCAGGTAGCGAGCGAGCTTCGCACCACTCTCGAACTGGCGTATCTCGGGCGGGGCGGCGAGGCGACCGGACACCACCATGAGGTTCAGATCCATTGCACACTCCATCGATCAGTGGGGAGTGCGGGTAACGACAAGGTATGGCGCGGGGGTGACACGAATGACGCGGTGCCCTGCCCCTGGTGGACCACCGGGGGCTCGCGACGGGCGACCGGCGGCGGGTAACGTCGCTCCATGCCCGATGTGTCGGTGACACCACTGGGACATGACCTGTACCAGATCGACGCCTTCATGCACGACGAGGAGCACCGCCTCGCCTGCTACCTGTTCGACACGCCGAACCGTGTGCTGATCGAGTGCGGACCGTCGAGTTCGATCCACAACCTCTACGACGCTCTCGCATCCATCGGCGTCGACGACGTCGCGGTGATGGCGGTCTCCCACATCCACCTCGACCATGCCGGCGGCGCCGGACACTTCGCCGAACGCTTCCCGAACGCCCGCATCGGCGTCCACGCCAAGGGCGCCCCTCACCTGAGCTCGCCGGATCGCCTCTGGGCGAGTGCCGAACGCATCTACGGGACCGAGGGCATGCTCCGCCTCTGGGGCATGATGGAGCCCATCGATCCTGACCGGTTGCTGATCCTCGACGAGGGGAGCCGGATCCCACTGGGAGGGCGACGCTTCGTCGAGGTGATGTACACGCCAGGCCACGCCAAGCATCACATCGTGTTCTTCGAGGACGACAGCGGCGGGGGCTTCATCGGCGACGCCGTGGGGATCGCCTTCCCGCACGGCCACATGGTGCAGCCGGTCACTCCCCCACCGGACTTCGACCCCCATCTGGTCGACCAGCAACTCGCCCGTATCGCCCGACGCGATCCGGCCTTTCTGGGGTTCGCCCACTACGGCGTCAGGAAGGGCAGCACCGAGCACCTGCGGCAGGCCTCGGACCGGCTCTGGGACTGGGTGAGATGGGTGGAGGCTGCCGGAGTGGAGCGTGATCTCACCGCGGCGATGCGGGAGTGGGTCCTCTCCGGATACCGCGACGAGGGGTACGACGAGGAGACGATCGACCAGTACGACCGCAACACCTTCTGGCCGATGCAGGCACAGGGCATTCAGCGCTGGTTGCGGCTGCGGGACTCTGCCTGAGTCGAAACGTCAGGGTCGTGAGAGCTCGTCCAGCCCCGGGAAGGCCGGATCCGCCTCCTCGATGGCCTCGCGGAGCCGGTGCGCCGTCGCCGTGTCACCGAGGATGCCGGCAGCACGCGCCGCCACGTACCACACCCGCAGTTCACTCTCCGCGGGATCCGCAGTCAAGCGTTTGGGGCCGGTGATCTCCCACGCCCGGCGCGTTTCGCCGCGGTCCATCAGGTGGGAGGCGTACACGACTCGGGCCTCGTCGCGGGTCGCCGGGTCGGCGTCGAGGCGCTGAAGCCGCTCCCACACCTCGTCGATCTCGGTCGAAGCCCGGCCCAGCGCCCGCAGCACGTCGATCTCGATCGGGATGTGGAGCGGCTCGCCGGTGAGCCGCCGGAAGACCCGCAGCTCTCGCAGTGCCACATCCCAGCGCCCGAGCCGGTACGCAGACAGGGCGATGAGCTCGCGGATGGTGGCGTCGCGCGGTGACAGTGCCTTCGCCGATTCGGCTTCGGCCATCGCCTTTCCATACCGGCTGGCGGCGAACGCCTTGGCCGCCAGTTCGAGGTGTTCGATGGCCGCGCTGAGGCGAACCTTCGGCGTCGCCCTGGTGAGTGCCTCGAGAACCCATCGCGGGAGGCCACCTTCGGCCGCCCAGGATCGACGGGGCGCAGCGGCGGTGGGGCGATCGACCCGGTCGGGGGGCTCTGGTTTCCTCGCCGAGGTGGTACCGGTGGGCTTGGGCCGCGGTCCAGGCCGCCGCCCGCGCGGCGGGTCCTTCTGTCCTGGCATCGCACCGCCTCCTCGTCACCGGATCGTACCTGGGCCCGAACGCGATCGGGCCGCCCCAGTACGGGACGGCCCGATCATCGAAATACTCGGCGGCGACTTACTCTCCCGGGGGCCTACGCCCCAAGTACCATCAGCGCTGGCGGGCTTAACTTCCGTGTTCGGAATGGGAACGGGTGATCCCCGCCGCTATCACCGCCGAAATCTTCGAATGCTCAACTCCCTGAGCACTCCATAGCGAGCACGCACGTCTACGAATTCGATTCAAGCCCTCGACCGATTAGTACCGGTCGGCTGAACGCATCGCTGCGCTTACACCTCCGGCCTATCAACCTGATGTTCTTTCAGGGGTCTTACCCGCTTGATGCGGTGGGAGATCTCATCTCGGAGCCGGCTTCGCACTTAGATGCCTTCAGCGCTTATCCGTTCCGTACGTGGCCAACCAGCCGTGCCTTTGGCAAGACAACTGGCACACCAGAGGTACGTCCATCCCGGTCCTCTCGTACTAGGGACAGCTCTCCTCAAATCTCCTGCGCCTGCGACGGATAGGGACCGAACTGTCTCACGACGTTCTAAACCCAGCTCGCGTACCGCTTTAACGGGCGAACAGCCCGACCCTTGGGACCTGCTCCAGCCCCAGGATGCGACGAGCCGACATCGAGGTGCCAACCCTTGCCGTCGATATGGACTCTTGGGCAAGATTAGCCTGTTATCCCCGGGGTACCTTTTAGCCGATTAGCCATGGCGCTTCCACATGCCACCATGGGATCATTAGGCCCTGCTTTCGCATCTGCTCGACTTGTAGGTCTCGCAGTCAAGCTCCCTTGTGCCCTTACACTCAACGCCCGATTGCCAACCGGGCTGAGGGAACCTTTGGGCGCCTCCGTTACACTTTAGGAGGCCACCACCCCAGTGAAACTGCCCGCCAGGCACTGTTCCTGATCCGGATAACGGACCGAGGTTAGAAGCCCAGTATGTCAAGGGTGGTATTTCAAGGTCGACTCCACGAAAGCTAGCGCCTCCGCTTCCAAGTCTCCCACCTATCCTACACATAACACACCAAACTCCAATGCCAAGCTGCAGTAAAGGTCCCGGGGTCTTTCCGTCCTGTCGCAGGTAGTGAGCATCTTTACTCACACTGCAATTTCGCCGAGTCCGTGGTCGAGACAGCGCCCAAGTCGTTACGCCATTCGTGCAGGTCGGAACTTCATCGATCATCCCCTGTTTCCAGGGGCGACAGACTATGCCTTCATCTCGAAACCGAGGATGCAACATCAATCGCCGTGTACCGACGAACCCCGCTGGGGTTCATCCTCTCGACGAGATGGGCGATCCTGTACGACGGCACGTGGTGCCGTCGGTTTCGAGAGCCCGCGTATTGCCCCGGCGATAGATTTGTCACATCCTGACCGTACGGTCTGGGTGTGACAGACACCGGAGCCTCTCCCTTTGAGGGATCAGTCGTTACGGGGCCATACCGATCCATGAGGATCAGCAGAGGGCTTCCCACGGCATCACCCGCCGTCCATTGCCTCGTCCTTGATCGAGGCGGCCGGTGTGGGTTTCGCCGTTATGAGCGGGGTTGAATGTGCGAGGTCGCCCTCGCACCGGGCAACGTGTTTACCCGACAAGGAATTTCGCTCTAGGTACTCCCCATGTCGCCATGAGGCTAGGACCATATCTTCATCTCGATGCCGATCGAGACGGACGGCGTATGGCCTCTGAGGATTCCAGGTACCGGGATGGCTGCTTTCGGTTCATGCGCTCCGTGAGTCTTGCGATCTCCCGGAGGCCATTGACCTCGAGATGCTCCCCAGCGACGATAAGTTCCATCGCTTCTGAGAAGAGTTCGAGGTCCCGTTGCTTTGCCGTCACGAGTGGATGTGCTCCGAAGAAGGGCAGGATGACCCTCATCAGGTCCTCCCTTGCCTTCACCGAGAATCTCGCCAGTCGTCCGTGACGGATGTCACGCCGATCCTGGACGATGATTCGCCCACAGCCGAAGTGCTCACGCACCAGCTGTAGGGCCTCGATCGAGCTCTCCGACTGAGTTATGGCGAACTCATGCTGGACTTGCCAGCCGAGTCGACACCCAGCGTTTCGCACGATCGAGATCGAGAAGCAGCCTTCACCATCGGTGAAGCCGGCTATCCACTCCGCGGTACATGGCCTTTCCTGCTGATTGCCCGCACCGATCAGATTGTCACTGTCCATCCATCACAAGGTATTGGATACCTGTGACACGAACGGACGAGTACTGTCGGATACTCGGGGTTTCCAGCATATAGCCGCCTGCACTCACCCACATCACTGTGGGGAGGGGCAACGCCTGGTTGCACAACCAGGTCTTACCTTAGGCACGCTTGTTACTCCCCTCGCGGGAACCATATTTCCCCGAGGGTGGCCGGATCATTTCTGCCCGGCTCCTCATGTCGCCATGAGGGTCGGACTGTCTCATCGCCGCTCATGCGGCGCCTGGCGTACAGTCTCTGAGGATCCCAGGAGGATCGCTTCCTTTGATCGAGCTCGCTGCTTGCCGGTTCCGTTCATCTCGTAGGCGAGGTGAACGATCCGTTCGAAGCCAGTCGGCTCGAGGTGCTCTCTACCTCGCATCGACCTGACGATCGATGCGAACAGCTCGAAATCCCGGCGCTTCACCTCGAGCGGCCAAGCCTCGAAGAACGGAAGGATCCGATCGACGAGGTCCTGACGGCTCGATACGCCGTAGACGTCTACATCGCTGCGCGGACCCTTCGACCGAACACCACCGCACCCGAAGGTGACGGCGAGTCGCTCGAGGATCTCGCGGTCCCGCTCATGTTGTGAGACCTGGAACACGGCAGTCACCTGCCAGCCCCGGGTCCTTCGTACATGTGGGTTCTTGTGAAACGAGATGGAGAAGCAACCTTCACCATCGACGAATCCACTCACCCATCGCGGGTCGAGAGCGCGAATCCTGGTTTCCTGCTGATTGTCCGCACCGGACGGATTTTCACTGCCCATGTCGTCGACCCTATGTCGGGCGTGTGACATGGACGAGTACCGCCGGATACTCGGATGTTCCAGCATATAGCCAGGTTTACCCACCGCCAGTAGGTACTAACGGTTATAGTTACCGCCGCCGTTTACCGGGGCTTTGGTTCAGAGCTTCGCCTCCGAAGAGGCTAACCCCTCCCCTTAACCTTCCGGCACCGGGCAGGCGTCACAGCGTATACGTCGTCTTGCGACTTAGCACGCTGCTGTGTTTTTAGTAAACAGTCGCTTGGGCCGAGTCACTGCGGCCTCATCGAGCTCCGGGACGCGAAGTCCCATCACTCTATCGAGGCGCCCCTTCTCCCTAAGTTACGGGGCCATTTTGCCGAGTTCCTTGACCACGGTTCTCTCGCTCGCCTTGGTATTCTCTACCTGTCCACCTGTGTCGGTTTGGGGTACGGGCACCCCGTGCACTCGCTAGAGGTTGTTTCTTGGCGGCATGGACGTTCGGCAGCTTCCCCTAAATCGGGTCGGCATCCCGCCTCAGGCTTCGTGGGATCCGGATTTGCCTAGATCCCGCCCTACACGGTTACCCCGGGTCAACCAACGCCCGGGTCTGCTTATCCTTCCGCGTCACCCCATCGCTGGCCTAGTACCGGCTGGGTCGGTAGGCCCCGAAGGGCTTTCCTTAGCAAACCGGGTTCGGCCTGGGCGCGCACGTGGTGGTACTGGAATATCAACCAGTTGTCCATCGACTACGCTTCACAGCCTCGCCTTAGGTCCCGACTAACCCTGGGCGGACGAGCCTTCCCCAGGAAACCTTGGACATTCGGCGGGGGAGATTCGCACTCCCCTTTCGCTACTCATGCCGGCATTCTCACTCGAACGGCCTCCACGACTGGCTCACGCCGCCGCTTCGCTGGCCGTTCGACGCTCTCCTACCGATCCCGTCACCTGGACCTGTACCCGAAGGCACAGGCCTGGCTATTGACGAAATCCCGCAGCTTCGGTGCTGAACTTGAGCCCCGTTACATTTTCCGCGCAGAACCACTCGACCAGTGAGCTGTTACGCACTCTTTAAAGGAATGGCTGCTTCTAAGCCAACCTCCTGGCTGTTTGTGCAATTCCACATCGTTCCCCACTTAGTTCAGACTTAGGGACCTTAGCTGGCGATCTGGGCTGTTTCCCTTTCGACCAATGAGGCTCATCCCCCATGGTCTGACTGCCGCGCTGTGGCACCATGAAATTCGGAGTTTGATTGGGGTCGGTAAGCTTGTTGGCCCCCTTACCCATTCAGTGCTCTACCTCCATGGTGGAACGCGCGACGCTAGCCCTAGAGCTATTTCGGAGAGAACCAGCTATCGCCGAGTTTGATTGGCCTTTCACCCCTATCCACAGGTCATCCCCCAAGTTTTCAACCTTGGTGGGTTCGGGCCTCCACGAGGTCTTACCCTCGATTCACCCTGCCCATGGATAGATCACTCGGCTTCGGGTCTAGAGCACGCGACTAGTCGCCCTATTCAGACTTGCTTTCGCTGCGGCTTCGGCTCACGCCTTAACCTTGCCACGTACTGCTAACTCGCCGGCTCATTCTTCAAAAGGCAGGCCGTCAGGTCCCGAAGGACCCTCCGACTGCTTGTAAGTTTACGGTTTCAGGTTCTATTTAACTCCCCTCACCGGGGTGCTTTTCACCTTTCCCTCACGGTACTAGTTCACTATCGGTCGCTGGGTAGTACTTAGCCTTACGAGGTGGTCCTCGCAGATTCACACGGGATTTCACGTGCCCCGTGCTACTTGGGAAATCCACCAGGAGCTCAGTGCGCTTTCGCCTACAGGGCTGTTACCTTCTATGGCCTGCCTTTCCAGGCATGTTCGACTAGCACCTGAGTTTGTAACTCCTTGACGGTTCCGGTGGACCGTCAGGTGACTCCCACAACCCCAGCATGACAACGGCACCGGCCTATCACGCCACACTGGTTTGGGCTCTTCCCGTTTCGCTCGCCGCTACTCCGGGAGTCGCTGTTGCTTTACTTTCCTCGGGGTACTGAGATGTTTCAATTCCCCCGGTTACCTTTACCGGTCCTATGTGTTCAAACCGGAATGACTGGGCATTACCCCAGACGGGTTCCCCCATTCGGACATCCCCGGATCAGTGCCTGCTTGGCGGCTCCCCGAGGCTTATCGCAGCCTGCTACGTCCTTCATCGGCTCCCAGCGCCAAGGCATCCACCGTAAACCCTTAGTAGCTTGAATCTTGTGAATCCAAGACGCTTGTGCTCGCTATGCAGTTCTCAAGGTGCATGAGATAGACGGACCGAAGCCCGACTCCCTCACGACTGAACAATGTGCCCATGCCGACATCCGATCGATGCCGTCGCGGCCGAAGCCGCTGCGTCGCCGATCTTCGATCGGCATGAGTAGCCAGTTTCATTGACTAGGTAGCTGTTGGGGCTCGAGGCCCCGGTTGCTCCTTAGAAAGGAGGTGATCCAGCCGCACGTTCCCGTACGGCTACCTTGTTCACGTGGTTCCCCATGTCGCCATGGGGCGTGGACTATATCTTCATCCTGGTATGCATCTGCTGACGCTTCCTCGGATGCCATGATCCAACGACGGCCATGAACCGTCGATGTGACCCTGCTCGGACGTAGAACCTCCAGTAGTCGGGATCGACCCGGCTACTCGGGTTGTGGATCACGCCACAACGGATGTTCACGCCCTCGAGGATCTGGACCACGGCTGCGAGGCTGTCGCGGTTCTTCTGACCGAATTGGAAGTAGAGCCTCGCTCTACCGTCTCTCGGCATCCCGCCCTCGGCGTCGAAGTATCCGCGCACGTAGTCGATCCCTGAGGATGATTTAGCGCAACGGATCTCGTCGCCTCGGGCCAGGAAAGGTGCTGTGGTTTCCAGCACCCAGAATCGCCGCAGCTTGCCTTCTCGGTAGACCCAACTCGAGTGACCGAGCCGTGCCAAGCAGAACTCGAGCACAGTCAGCCATCTCCGGTCGGCCTGTCCGAACCGAAAGGTCCGATGCAGGCGACTGTTGGTTCCATCGTGAGCGGCGCCCTGGAGATAGGACTCCAGGCCCTCCGCGTCAGCAGCCAGGAGCTCGGCGTGTAGTCTCTGAGGGGTCAAGGCAACACCCGAGGGCGGGTGTGCCCGACTTCCCTGCTGATTGTCCGCACCGGGTGGATTTTCACTTCCCATGCTTGCACCCTATGTAAAGGGTGTGACACGGGTGAGTACCAACCGGATACTCGGGGTTCCCAGCATACAGCCGAGTTTGTGTCGCTCGCCGTTACCGGCGAGAGGTCGCAAATGGTTTACGACTTCATCCCAATCGCCGACTCCACCTTCGGCAGCTCCCTCCCCGAGGGGTTAGGCCACTGACTTCGGGTGTCTCCGACTTTCGTGATGTGACGGGCGGTGTGTACAAAGCCCGAGAACGTATTCACCGCGGCTTTGCTGATCCGCGATTACTAGCGACTCCAGCTTCATGGAGTCGAGTTGCAGACTCCAATCCGAACTGAGACAGGCTTTAAGGGATTGGCTCACCCTCGCGGGATCGCGACCCGTTGTACCTGCCATTGTAGCATGCGTGCAGCCCTGGACATAAGGGGCATGATGACTTGACTTCGACCCCGCCTTCCTCCGAGTTGTCCTCGGCGGTCTTCTATGAGTCCCCGGCATTATCCGCTGGCAACATAGAACAGGGGTTGCGCTCGTTGCGGGACTTAACCCAACATCTCACGACACGAGCTGACGACAGCCATGCACCACCTGTCATGGACGCTTTCGCACACCATATCTCTATGGTTTTTCCCATGATGTCAAGCCCAGGTAAGGTTCTTCGGGTTGCATCGAATTAAGCCGCATGCTCCGCCGCTTGTGCGGGCTCCCGTCAATTCCTTTGAGTTTTAGCCTTGCGACCGTACTCCCCAGGCGGGGTACTTAATGCGTTAGCTACGGCACGGCAGATGTCAATGACTCCGCCACACCTAGTACCCAACGTTTACGGCTAGGACTACCAGGGTCTCTAATCCTGTTTGCTCCCCTAGCTTTCGCTCCTCAGCGTCGGTGTCGGCCCAGAGAGCCGCCTTCGCTACTGGTGTTCCTCCCGATATCTGCGCATTTCACCGCTACACCGGGAATTCCACTCTCCTCTACCGAACCCAAGCCACAGCAGTATCGACCGGCGTCCCGGAGTTGAGCTCCGGGTTTTCACGGCCGACTTGCTGAGCCGCCTACGAGCTCTTTACGCCCAATAAATCCGGACAACGTTCGCCCCCTACGTATCACCGCGGCTGCTGGCACGTAGTTGGCCGGGGCTTCTTCTGGAGGTACCGTCACTTTCGCTTCGTCCCTCCTGAAAGGGGTTTACAACCCGAAGGCCGTCATCCCCCACGCGGCGTCGCTGCATCAAGCTTTCGCTCATTGTGCAAAATTCCCTGCTGCTGCCTCCCGTAGGAGTCTGGGCCGTGTCTCAGTCCCAGTGTGGCTGATCGTCCTCTCAGACCAGCTACCCGTCGAAGCCTTGGTGAGCCGTTACCTCACCAACAAGCTGATAGGGCGCGAGGCCATCCCGGAGCAGCGGACTGTTTCCTCGGCCGGCCATGCGGCCATCCGAGGACATCCGGTATTAATCCAGGTTTCCCTGGGCTATCCCGGTCTCCGGGGCAGGTTCCTCACGTGTTACTCACCCGTTCGCCACTAGGTGACCACCGCCGGTTACCCGGTGATGGTCCCTCGTTCGACTTGCATGCATTAGGCACGCCGCCAACGTTCGTCCTGAGCCAGGATCAAACTCTCCAACGAAAGATCGAGGGCCCGAAGGCCCACAATCCTCAAGTTGTTCGAGTTTGTGTGCGAGGGGTTGGCCAAACCGCACCCTCGCGGCTGACATCAGTTGTTGTCTGATGCTTACTCGAGTACGAATGCTCTCACGACGCGACAGAAAAACCCATCGGACGTGAGAGGCTAAAACTGGCTTTTGGCACATTGTTCAGTTGTCAAGGAGCCAGGACCACTCCTGCGGCATGCGCGACAGCGCTGGGGCGCGGGAGCGGACGCAATCGTAAACCAACGTCTACGACTGTGCAATTCGGCCAACCTGGTCCCCGGCTGAAGCATTCCCGTCTCGGCGGCCGCGACCGAGCCACTACCCTGCCCTGCCGTGGCGAACCCACTCGACACCCTCATCGAACGCGGCTTCGTCCAGGACGTCAGCGACCGCGATGCCCTGCGCGACCTGCTCGACGAGGGCCCCACGACCTTCTACTACGGCTGCGATCCCACGGCGAGCGCACTCCACATCGGGAACCTGGTCGGCCTCATGGCCATGGCGTGGCTGCAGCGGTCCGGACATCGGGCCATCGCCCTCGCCGGTGGAGGGACCGGCCGCATCGGTGATCCGTCGTTCCGCGACGACGAGCGCCAACTGCTCCCCGAGGAGACCATTGCCCACAACCTCGATCGGATCCGGGAGCAGATGGGACGGCTCATCGACATCGAAGACCCGAGCCACGGGATCCTCGTCGACAACCACGACTGGCTCGGCGCACTGGGCCTTCTCGACTTCCTGCGCGACGTGGGCAAGCACTTCTCGGTCAACCAGATGATCGCTCGCGAATCGGTGCGTCGGCGCCTGGAGGAGAGGGAGCAGGGCGTCTCCTTCACCGAGTTCTCGTATCAGCTCCTCCAGGCCTACGACTTCGCCCACCTGCACGCCGCAGAGGGATGCATGCTCCAGATCGGCGGGTCCGATCAGTGGGGGAACATCACCGCCGGCATCGAGTTGACCCGGCGCCTCCACGGCGCGCGGGTTCACGGATTCACCTGGCCGCTCATCGAGCGGTCCGACGGCAAGAAGATCTCCAAGTCGACCAACACCGATGCCCCCGTGCTCGCCGCCGACGAGACGAGCCAATACGCCTTCTACCAGTGGTTCTTCAACGTTCCCGACGCCGACGTCGACCGCTTCCTTCGCCTCTTCACCTTCCTACCCCTGGACGAGATCGCCGGCCTGGTGGCCGCCGGTGAGACCGACCCGTCGGCGAGGACGCCGCAGCGGACCCTCGCCGAGGAGATCACCCGCATCGTCCATGGCGAGGACGGCCTGGCGGCGGCCCGGAACGCCACTGAGATCCTGTTTGGCTCGGAGCCGTTCATCGGACTCGACGAACGGACCATCAACGATGCGTTTGCCGCCGCCCCGTCGGTGACCCTCGACCGCGGCCTCCTCGGCTCGATCGGACTCCTGGAGCTCATGGTGCAGGCCGGAGCGGCCGCTTCCAACGGCGAGGCCCGACGCCTGGTGACTCAGGGCGCCGTTCGGATCAACAACGCCCCGGTGGAGGAGCCCACCACCACCATCACGGAGGCGCACCTGATCGGATCAGACGCCGTCGTCATCCGAACGGGTAAGAAGACCTATCACCTCGCTAGGTTCCGTTGAAGGGGGCCGGCCCCCTCCTCGTCCCCGTGGCCCTGGTCGTCGTCGCCTGTGGCCCGCCGGGCCCGACGCGTGATGCCAACGGCGCCATCATCGAGGCGGCTGGGATGCCCAGCGGCGACCTCCGCAAGGGAGACTGCTTCTCCGTGCCGGGCGGACTCTCGGGAGGGGAGATCGAGCGCGTCGACGGCGTTCCCTGCGCCGACGATCACGACTTTCGCGTCGTCGGTGTGGTGGAGGTGACCGGTGACGGTCATCCCGGCCAGTCTGCCCTCGACGGGCTCGCCCTGGATGCCTGCCCGGCTGCCTTCGAGAGCCGCGTCGGTGCTCCCTTCCACGACTCCGAGGTGGCGATGATCTGGCTGACCCCGACCGGCGACTCGTGGCGCGCCGGGGCTCGGACGATCCAGTGCATCGTGAGCGATCTCGCCACACCAACCCGTGACGACACCGGCGCCATCGTCGCCGCCGGCGAGAGCACCGTGTTCGGCCTGCGCCAGGGTGACTGCTACGACGACCCGACGACGGCGGATGGGCTGACCATCACCGCGGTGCCCTGTGCCGAGCCCCACGACAACGAGATGTTCCACCGCTTCACGCTCCCGGCGGGCCCCTTCCCCGGTGACGACGCCCAGACCGACATCGACGCCTCGTGCCTGGAGGCCTTCGAGGACTTCACCGGTGCCCCGCACCGTGCCACGCCTCTCGAGTTCTTCACCGATTGGCCCACCGAGCAGCTGTGGGAGATGGGCGACCGGGACATCCACTGCGTGCTGTTCGCCTCGAACGGCTCGAAGCTCACCGGCTCGATGGCCGGCTCAGGAGCCTGAGAGGAGGAACCTCCAGGGTCGGTCGGTCGCACGGGAGATGCCGATCCGAGGTGTTGCCGTCCAGGTCAGATCCGGTTGAGGAACGCCGACGATCGACACCGGTCCGTCGAACACCGACGATCCATCGAGGTCTCCACTCACGCCGAGCGCCTGGGTGAGGCGTCCCGGCCCCCGCGCCAGGACGTCGGACCTGCCCCGTCGCTCCACCATCGTCGCTTCGCCCTCCACCGGTTTCCCGCCGCGTAACAGCACGGCCGACGCCACCCCCTCGGGGCCGATGACAACATTCATGCACCAATGGATCCCGTAGCTGCGGTATACGTACAGCGTGCCAGGCGGCCCGAACATGCTGCGGTTCCGCGCTGTCGGCCCACGGTGGGCGTGGCTCGCAGGGTCATCGGCGCCGCCGTAGGCCTCCAGCTCGGTGATGACGACGGCGACGACCTTCCCACCGCTTCGGGACTCCAGCCTGCGCCCGAGCAGGCCCTGCGCCGCCGTCACGACCGGGCCGCTCAGCAACCGCTCGAGCTCGGTCACCCCGTCAGATGGAGGAGCAGCGCCTTGAAGGCGTGGAGACGGTTCTCTGCCTGGTCGAAGACACGGCTGCGCTCGTGGTCGACCACGGCGTCGGTGACCTCTTCCTCCCGGTGCGCCGGCAGGCAATGCAGGAAGATCGCCGTCGGCGCCGCCAGCCCGAACAACGCCTGGTCGACCCGGTAGGGGGTGAACAGCGAGCGACGCTCGGCGGCCTCGGCTTCCTGGCCCATTGACGTCCACACATCGGTGTACACCGCGTCGGCGCCGCGCACGGCCTCCGCGGGATCCGCCATCACTTCCACCTGCCCCCCATCGGCGGCAATGACCCTCGCCTCGTCCACCGACCACGCCGGCGGCTCGTAACCCGAGGGCGACGCCACCCGCACCCTGGCGCCGAGCGCCACTCCGGCGATCATGAGCGAGGTACACACGTTGTTGCCGTCGCCGACATAGGCGATCGTCGACCCTTGGATCGGTCGGTTTTCGGCGATGGTCTGCATGTCGGCGAGGGCCTGACACGGGTGCTCCAGATCGGAGAGCAGGTTGATCACCGGGGCCGCAGCGTGGGCGGCGATCGTGTCGAGGTTGCGGTGATCGAACACCCGGAAGGCGAGGACGTCGAGATACCGGTCGAGGACCCGGGCCACGTCCTCCACGGCCTCCCGGGCACCGAGTCCGACCTCGTCCTGCTTGAGCACGATCGGCACGCCCCCGAGATCCGTGGTCGCCACCTCGCACGACACCCTCGTTCGCGTCGACGGCTTCTCGAAGAACAGGCCGACCCGAAGGCCACGGCGGCTGCCGGCGACGCGATCACGGTCGCGCTTCACCTCGGCGGCGAGATCGACGAGGTGCCGTATGCCGTCGGCGCCGAGGTCGCCGACCTTTACGAAGTCCACGAGTTCACCCTCCCCTGAGTCGTCCGTCCAGTGATGCCGCTACCGCCGACGCAATGGTCCCGCGCACCGGAGCCAGTTCGTCATCGGTGAGCGTCCGCTCCATGTCGCGAGCGGTGAGGCGCAGACCGATGCTCTTGCGCCCCTCTGCAAGCGGCGGGCCGGAGAACACGTCGAAGACCACGACCCGCTCTATCAGAGGCCCGGCCGACGACCTCACCTCGTCGAGGAGCCGGGCAGCGGGCGCGTCCTCGGGCAAATCGAAGGCGAGGTCGAAGACGACCGGCGGCATCGGGCTGGGGGGCACGAACGGTGCCGTCTCGCCGAGCAGCGCCAGCAACTCGATCTCGCCGGCGACCACCCGGTCCGCCAGGTCCCATCGCAAAGCCACCGACGGGTGCACCTCGCCGAAGTAGCCAACGGTGCGTCCGTCCACCCGGACTTCGGCGGCGCGGCCCGGGTGCAAGCCGGGCACCCGAGCGGCGACGATGTCGGCGCGCACCGCGGCCTCTGCCAGCAGTCGATCGACCAGGCCGGCTGCGTCGGTGGCATCACGCCCACCCATCGCGGCGAACCCCACCATGTGGGGCTGGTCGGGGAGCTCGCCAACGCCGCGAACAAAGACACTGCCCACTTCGAACAGCGAGGCCGTCCGTTGACCGCGCGCCTGATTGGTACCTAGCCCACCGAGGAGACCCGGCAACAGGGTCGTGCGCAGGTAGGCGTGCTCCTCGGACAAAGGGTTACGGACCCGGATCGGCTGAGCCCGTCGATCATCGTCCGGGAATCCGATGGCTTCGATCGCATCGTCGTCGACGAAGTCGAGAGAAAGCACCTCGTAGTAACCGGCGCCGACCAGCACCTGACGCACCTGCCTGCGGAGGCGCTCCGCGGGCGGCAGGCCGGCTCCCGGACCGCGCGGGAGCCGTGCCGGGATGTGATCGAAACCGTGGATCCGGGCCACCTCCTCGACCAGATCGGCCGGCCGGGCGACATCGGGCCGATACGACGGGACGGTCACCGTGAACGGATCGGACCCTTCGACGCCGAACCCGAGCGCGGTGAGGATCCGCTCGATCTCATCCGGAGAGACCGTCACCCCCAGCAGCCGTTCCACCTCGGTCGATGCCAGGGTGACCGGTGGTGTCACAGTGCGTTCTGCGACAACGTCGATGAGGTCGCCGGCCACCTCGCCCCCGGCATGCTCCAGGATCAAGGCGGTGGCACGGGCCGAAGCGAGCGGCGGGAGCTCGGGATCGACCCCGCGCTCGAACCTGGCGAGCGCCTCGGTGCGGATGGCGTGATGCTTCCCGGTGAACAGGACCCGGGCGTGGTCGAAGTGGGCGGCCTCGAGGACCAGGGAGGTCGTGCCCTCCGTCACCTCGGAGTCCTCACCTCCCATGATCCCGGCGAGACCCAACGCCACCGAAGCGTCGGCGATCACCAGGTCGTCGGCTCGCAGCGTCCGCTCCTCGCCGTCCAGGGTGCGCAGCACCTCCCCGTCGGCGGCGCGCCGCACCACGATGCGGGTCTCCGCCAGGCGGTCGCGATCGAACGCATGAAGGGGTTGCCCCACCTCGAGCATCACGTAGTTGGTGATGTCGACGACGTTGGAGATCGGCCGTACGCCGAGGCTTCGCAGCCGAAGCCGCATCCACAGCGGAGCCGGCCCGACGCGGACGCCGGTGATCTCCCGGGCCGTGAAGCGTGGACAGCCATCGGCATCGTCGACGCGTACGTCCACCGAAGCCGCACCCGCCGATGGCACGACCGGCATCTCCGGGGTGCTGGCTGCAACGCCGAAATGGGCGGCAAGATCACGGGCCAGACCGTAGGTGGACATCAGGTCGGGACGGTTGGAGGTGATCGCGACGTCGAACACGACATCCGGCAGTGGGACGATGCTCGCCAGGTCGGCTCCGATGGGCGCCTCGCTTTCGTCAAGGACGAGGATGCCGTCGGCATCGTCGCCGATACCGAGTTCACGCTCCGAACAGATCATGCCGGGAGACGGCACGCCCCGGATCTCCTTCTCCCCCACCTCGAAGCCACCCGCCAGAATCGCGCCCGGCGGCGAGTACGCCACCGTCGCCCCCACATCGAAGTTCCAGGCCCCGCAGATGAGCGTGACCTCGCGACCACCGACGTCGATGGTGACCACCCTGATGCGGTCGGCATCGGGATGCGGCTCGATCGCCGTCACCCTGGCCACCACCACGCCGCGGAACGGCAACTCGAGGTGGTCGATCTCCTCCACTTCCACACCGATGGAGTCGAGTGCCGCTGCCACCTCGGCCGGGTGCTCGGGGAGATCGACGAACTCGCGCAGCCAGCTCAGCGAGGCCCTCATCGGAACTGCTCCAAGACGCGCAGGTCGGCATCCCACAGATGCCGGATCTCGGGGATGCCGTGACGGGCCATGGCGAGGCGATCGATCCCCACGCCGAAAGCGAAGCCGCTCACCTCGTCGGGATCGTGACCGGCCGCGCTGAGCACGTAAGGATCGACCACACCACAACCGAGCAGCTCGATCCATCCCTTGTTGCTGCAGGTGCGGCAGCCCGATCCGTCGCACAGGTGGCACGACATGAACAGCTCGGCACTGGGCTCGGTGAAGGGGAAGAAGTGCGGGAGGAAGCGGATCCGTCGGCCCTTGCCGTAGAGCGCGTCGATGAAGTGCTGCAGGGTGCCCTTGAGGTCGGCAAAGCTGAGGTCCCGGTCGACGGCGAGGCCCTCCATCTGGTGGAACACCGGGCTATGGGTTACGTCGAGCGGGTCGCGTCGGTAGACCCGCCCCGGGGCGACCACGTACACCGGGGTTGGATGCTCCTCCAGCCAGCGCACCTGCACCGGGGACGTCTGGGTGCGCAGCAGGACACCTTCGGGGTCGTCGCCGTAGTCGAGGTACAGCGTGTCGCTCTCCAGCCGTGCCGGATGCCAGGGCGGCGTGTTGAGCGCATCAAAGTTGTGATAGGCCGTCTCGGCTTCAGGACCCGACGCGACCGTATACCCGAGGGCCACGAAGATGTCGACGATCTCGTCCCACATCGCGTGCACCGCATGCACCGTCCCGCGTGGCGGCACCCGCCCGGGCAGGGTCAGGTCGAGCGACTCCGAAGCGAGCCTTCCATCGATGGCAGCCCGCTCGAGTGTCGCCCTGCGTTCTGCGACCAACGCACCGAGGTGTGTGCTCACCTCGTGGACGGCCCGGCCCAACTCCCGCCGGGTTTCCTCATCGGCCGCCCGAAGGGAACGACGCGCCACCGCGACCGCCGACTCCGGGCCGAGGTACTCGTCCTCGATCCGGTCGAGGTCGGTGATCGACCTGGCGTCGGCGACGGCTACCTCAGCGGCGTCGGCGGCTTCTCGGAGGGTGTCGGGCGTGGTCATACGAGCGCAGAGGTTAGGACGCTCGGAGGTTCCCCGGCGCTCATCACGATCGCAGGGCGTAGGCCAGAATCGACCCGGCGACCGCGGCATTGAGGCTCTCAGAGCCGGACGACATCGGGATCGTGACCCGAAGGTCGGCCGCCACGACCACGTCGTCGGGCAGCCCGTGTGCCTCGCTCCCGATCACCAGAGCGATCGCCTCGGGCCCTCGGACCGGTGCCACTCCCCCGCTCGCCACCGCCGCCAGGACACGCCGACCGCCGGCACGCAGCTCCTCTATGGTGTCGGCGTTACCGATCGCGGTTCGAAACGATGCACCGGCGGCCGCCCTGACCACCTTCGGCGACCACGGGTCGGCGGTGTCGGGTCCGCAGACGAAGCCAAACCCGAAGGCGGCGGCCGTCCTGATGAGCGTTCCCACGTTGCCCGGGTCGCCAACACCCCAGGCCACCAGCAGGTCGCCCAGGTCCGGGATGACGGATACCGGGACCACGGCAACCGCAATCGGTGCCTGTGGGGTGGTGGTGGTGGCGATCCTCGCCACGACCTCGTCGGCGACCGTGACCACCCGCGCCTCGCCGTAGTCGGCGAGATCGCCCTCGAGCGTGAACACGGTCTCGAGCGGGAACCCTGCGGT
Organism: Acidimicrobiia bacterium; assembly: GCA_040902765.1. Classification (NCBI taxonomy): domain Bacteria; kingdom Bacillati; phylum Actinomycetota; class Acidimicrobiia; species Acidimicrobiia bacterium. The sequence continues at coordinate 29,363 of JBBDWO010000019.1, forward strand.
CAACGCGTCGCCGACCGCGTGGGGGCCCTCGATGAGGAACCTGCCGGACTCGGCGCGCCGGCGACGATGGTGGAGTTGTCGCGCCGCGGCGACGAGTGCGTTGTGGACCGACGTGATCGGGCCGTCGGCTATTTCGCCGCGCCCGTCGCCGTCTTCACCAGGTTTCCGAATGCATCCGGATCGGACACCGCCATCTCGGCCAGCATCTTGCGGTCCACCTCGATCTCGGCCTGCTTGAGGCCGGCGATCAACTGCGAGTACGTGGTGCCGTGCTGCCGGGCAGCGGCGTTGATCCGGGAGATCCACAACCGCCGGAAGTCGCCCTTGCGGGCACGCCGGTCGCGGTAGGCGTCCTGCATGGCGCCCATGACCTGCTCGTTGGCAGCCCGCAAACGCCTGCCGCGGGCACCCTTGTATCCCTTGGCGCGCTCCAGGATGACCCGACGGCCCTTCTTGGCGTGTACCGATCGTTTGACTCGTGCCATGGTGCTACTTCCCCAACATCTTCTTGACCCGCGGCTCGTCCACGGAAGACACGATCTTCGTCCCCTTCAGGCGACGCAAGCGACTGCTCGACTTGTTGCCCGCCACGAGGTGGGAACGGTACGCCTGCCGGCGCTGGATCTTGCCCGAGCCCGTGACCTCGAAGCGCTTGGCGGCTGACCGCCTCGTCTTCTGCTTCGCCATCTCTACTCCCCTTCTCCGGCGGAGTCGGCCTCCGCCTTGGCGGCGGGTGCCTCCCGCTGCCGCTTCTCCGGCGCAAACGACATGGTCATGTTGCGCCCCTCCAACTTCGGGCCCATCTCGACCGAGCCGTACTCGACCACCTGTTCGGCTAGTTTCCGCAGGATCCGCTCGCCGAACTCCGGGTGGGCCAACTCCCTCCCCCGGTACATCATCGTGACCTTGACCTTGTCGCCCTCGCTGAGGAACTCGATCACACGCCGCTTCTTCACGTCGTAGTCGTGGATGTCGATCTTCGGGCGGAACTTCACTTCCTTGACCACGGTTCGGGTCTGCTTCTTTCGGGCTTCACGCTGCTTGACCGACTGCTCGTACTTGTACTTGCCGTAGTCCATCAGTCGGCAGACAGGGGGTTTGGCGTCGGCGGCGACTTCCACCAGGTCCAGTCCCAGCTGGCTGGCCAGATAGCGCGCCTCGTCGATGGCGAGGACTCCGATCTGGCTCCCATCCGGTGCGACCACGCGCACCTCCTTGGCCCGAATCTTGTCGTTGACCCTCAGTTCCTGGGCTATCTCGACCTCCCGATCGTCGCGTCCACTACATGAAAGAGACGGCAGCGGCTGCCGTCTCTGCGACAAGACCTCGGCTCACCGTCGGTGGCCGGGTGGGAAGCAGCGCCTCCTCTTTCGTATTCAGTTGCGCCACAGTATACGGCCAGCACCACTAGTGAACACCCTCGTCCGACCGAGGATTCCCGCCGTGCCTCAGAAGAGCCGTTCCTGGCCGTGACGATCGGAGCGCTCAATGCCTGCCCACATCAGACCGTCCATGAACACCCATGATCGCCGGTGAATGGTGCTGGGGCCGTATGCCTGGAGGGCAGCTCGATGCTTGGGATCGGGATACCCCTTGTTCGAGTCGAATCCGAAGTGGGGGAAGTGGAGCGCCTCGTCACGCATGATCCGGTCGCGGATGACCTTGGCCAGGATCGAGGCGGCGGCGATGGAGAGACACCGGGCGTCGCCCTTGACCACCATCGTCGTCGGAACCCCGTCGACGAAGTCCCAACGCCCATCCACCAGGACCCGGTCGGGGCGCACGTCGAGCGCTTCCATGGCGCGGGAGGCGGCGAGGCGATGCGCCGCCGACATCCCGAGATCGTCACACTCCTCCGGCGAGGCATGGGCGACCGCCCAGGCGTCACACCAGTCGGCGATCCGGTCGAAGAGCGCCTCGCGCTCGCCTTCCGTCATCATCTTCGAGTCCCGAACTTTGTAGACCCGCCGATCCTGAGGGATCACCGCGACGCCGACCGTGATCGGCCCCGCCCAGGCGCCGCGGCCGACCTCGTCGACGCCCCCCACGTGTGCCGCACCCGCATCCCAGAGTTCCCGTTCCGCCGAGAGCGACGGCGAGGCCCGCTTCAGGGAAGGTCGGAGTCGGGGTACGGACGCTGCCGGCACAGCCCAAGGTTACCGGGATCAGTCGTTCGGACCGGGAGAGGCCTCTCGCAGCGAGGCGACGACGCGGGCCGCTTCCACCGACGCCCGGGCCGCCTCGGCCCCCTTGTTGCCGGCTCCGGGGCGGCTCCGTTCGACGGCGTGGGCGATGTCACGGACGGTGAGCAGCCCGATTCCGACGGGACGCCCGCTGGCGATCGACACCTGCATCAGCCCGGCCATGGACTGCGTGGCCACGTGGTGGTAGTGGTCGGTCTCCCCCTCGATGACCGCCCCTAGGGCGACGACGCAGTCGTGGCCGGCGTCGACGAGGGCCCGGGCGATGACGGGCAGCTCGAGCGCCCCGGGAACCTCGACCACGGTCGGCTCGGTCACACCGAGCCGCTCCAGTTCGTCGAGTGCGCCCCGGCGAAGCCCTTCGGTGATGCTCCCGTTGAACGTCGACACCACGACGCCCACCCGCAACCCGTCAGACATCGGACTCCTTTAGCAGGTGGCCCAGCTTTGCGGCCTTCGTCCGCAGGTAGTCGCGGTTCTCCGGCGTCGGCTCGGTCTCGAGCGGGACCCGATCGGTGATGCTCAACCCGAAGCCCTCCAGCCCGGCCCGCTTCGTCGGGTTGTTGGTGAGCAGCCGCATCGAACCGACGCCGAGGTCGGCGAGGATCTGCGCGCCGATGCCGTAGTCGCGAGCGTCGGGCGGAAAACCGAGGCTCACGTTCGCCTCGACCGTGTCCTGGCCCTGGTCCTGGAGCGTGTAAGCCGCCAGCTTGTGCAGCAGTCCGATGCCGCGGCCCTCGTGGCCGCGCAGGTAGACGACGACCCCGGTACCTTCCACCGCGATGCGCTCCATCGCCAGATCCAGTTGCATCCCACAGTCGCAGCGGCGGCTGCCGAACACGTCGCCGGTGAGGCACTCGGAGTGCACCCGCACCAGCACGTCGTCCGTTCCCTTCACGTCCCCCTTGACCAGAGCGATGTGAGTGGCACCGTCGACCAACGACTCGTATCCGACCGCCCGAAACTCACCATGGCGGGTCGGGATGCGGGCCTCGACCCGACGCCGGACCAGCACTTCGCTCTGACGACGGTGGGCGATGAGGTCGGCGATGGTGATGATGACGATGCCGTGCTCCTCGGCGAAGGCGAGCAACTCGGGGAGCCGGGCCATCGAACCGTCCTGGGAGACGATCTCACACAGGACACCCGCTGGGTAGCGACCGGCGAGTCGAGCCAGGTCGACCGACGCCTCCGTGTGTCCGGCGCGCCGGAGCACGCCGCCCTCCTGGTAGCGCAGCGGGAAGATGTGACCGGGCCGGGCCAGGTCCGACGGCGCGGTGGTCGGATCGATGAGTGCCTGGATGGTCGCCGCCCGATCCCCCGCCGAGATCCCGGTGGTGGTGCCGTCGGCGACGTCCACCGACACGGTGAAGGCCGTCCGATGCGAGTCGGTGTTCTCGGTGACCATCAGGGGCAGGCGGAGCTCGTCAAGGCGCTCCCCGAGCATCGGGACACAGATGAGACCCGACGTGTGGCGCACCATGAAGGCGATGCGCTCGGGTCTGGCCGCCTCGGCCGGCAGGATGAGGTCGCCTTCGTTCTCGCGGTCGGCATCGTCCACCACGACGACGAACTCGCCGCGGCGGAACGCCTCGATGGCTTGCTCGACGGTCCCGAAGCTCATCGCCTCGCCTCCAGCATCCGTTCCACGTACTTGGCCACGACATCGACCTCCACATTGACCGCGTCGCCCGGCGCCAGGGCCCCGAGCGTGGTCACCGCGAGCGTGTGCGGAATCAACGCCACCTCGAACCCGTCGTCGTCGACGGCGGTGACGGTGAGACTCACCCCGTCCACGGCGACGGAACCCTTAGAGGCGACGTAGCGGGCAAGGCCACCGTCGAGTTCGACCCACACGCGCCTCGCCTCGCCGTCGACGACCACCGACCGCACCGCGCCGACGCCGTCGACATGACCCTGGACGATGTGGCCGTCCAGACGCCCCGACGCGGCGAGCGGGCGCTCGAGGTTGACCGCGGCACCCGCCTGAAGCGAGCCGAGACCGGTGTGGCGCAGGGTCTCGGCCATCGCCTCCACCTGGAAGGACGGGGGCGAAACCGCCACCGCGGTGAGGCAAACCCCGGAGACGGCAATCGAGTCGCCGACCGAGAGGTCGCTGGCAGTGGCGCCACCCTCGATCCTGAGCCGGGTGAGCCCCTCTGCCGGATCGATGGCGACGACCCGGCCGACTTCGGTGACGATGCCGGTGAACATCAGGCGGCACCCACGAGGGCTTCGATACGAACGTCGGGACCGATCCGATCGACCGAGACGATCTCGATCCGGCGCAGGGCGTCCATCGACGGGAATGTTCCGCCGACTGCCGGACGACCGACGCCACCGGCCACGGCCGCTCCGACGTACCAGACGATCCGGTCGACCAGCCCGCCGCGCAGCAGGGAGCCGGCGATCGTCGGGCCCCCTTCCACCAACAGGTCGACGATCCCCCGGCCTCCCAGGTCGTCGAGGACTCCCCCCAGGTCGACGCCTCCCGGTCCGGGCAGCTCGATGACCGTGGCCGTATCCGGAAGCTCGAGGGGTGTCTGTGCGTATACCAGGCACGGTCGGGTGAAGACACGCGCCGTCGGGTGCAGCGCGCGCTCACCGGCGACGATCACCGGGAGCGGGCGATCGCCGGGGGCGTCGGGCCCGCGGGCGGTGAGTCGCGGGTCGTCGAGGAGCACGGTCCCGGCACCGACCAATACGGCGTCGGCGGATGCCCTGAGGCCGTGCACGTCGGAGCGTGCCTCCTCGGAGGTGATCCACTGCGAGCCGCCGTCGGCAGCACCCGCCTGCCCGTCGAGCGTGGCCGCCATCTTCAGGGTCACCCGGGGACGGCCGGTCCGCCGGTGATGGAAGTACCCGGGGTCGAGCGCCTCGGCGTCGACGCCGTCCACGCCGACCACCACCTCGATGCCCGCCGCCTCCAGGGCGGCGACGCCGCGCCCCGCCACGCGCCGGTCGAGGTCGAGGGCGCCGATCACCACCCGATCGAAACCGGCGGCGATCACCGCCTCGGTGCAGGGCGGGGTGCGCCCGTGATGGGAGCAGGGCTCGAGGGTGACGACGAGGGTCCCACCGGCCGACCGTTCGGCGGCCTCCGCCAGTGCCACGGCCTCGGCATGTGGTTCACCGGGTCCGACATGGGCCCCACGCCCGACGACCTCCCCCGATGGGGCGACCACGACGGCGCCGACGCGCGGGTTGGGATGCGGCCAATGGCGCGCGGCGAGGCCGATTGCCTCGACCATGAGCGTTCGATCGTCTGTCCTCATCGCATCCGCTCCTCGTGGGGCACACGAGCGCGCGGGCGCGCCAGACGTGCCCCTCTCCTCTCATCCGGACTATCACCGTCGGCTCCGGTATTCCACCGGATCGGCCCCCGACGCCGTCGTCGGGGGTTCGCGGGCTCTCACCGCCGGTAGGGACTTGCACCCTGCCCCGGAAAGGGGGTTCTAAAGAGAATGTTACCTGTTGCCCGTTGCCCGTTAGCCATGAGGACCCGGCAACTGGCAACTGGCAAGTGGCAACGGCGACCTGGCCTAGCTCGTACGGCGGTCGATCCGGTAGGAGGAGCCGGGGTCGGACTTGGCGGCCTTGCACATCTCGGAGGCGACCGCCGACATCTCCCACTCGTTGCTGAACGAGCGGCGCTCGTTGGTGGCGATTCCCAGCGAGAACGAAACGATCGGGAAGGCATGGCGCTCGCCGCGGCGGTCGAGGACCTCCACGTAGCCGCGCAGCGCGTCTGCCGGGTCGTAGAAGTCGAGGACGCCGTCGTCGAACCGTTCGATGACCTCCTTGCAGAACTGCTCGGCCACCGTCGGGTTCATGGCCATGACGAAGTCGTCGCCGCCGACGTGCCCGATGAACACCGTGGGATCTCCGGTGGTCCGCGCCGCCTCCACGAGGACCTCGGCGATGAACCGGATCACCTTGTCGCCGCGCATGAACCCGTAGTGATCGTTGAACGCCTTGAAGTTGTCGAAGTCTCCGTGAACCACCGCCAGCGGCCCCCCGGCGGCCACCCGCCGCTGGAGCTCGTCGGCGATGCGGAAATTCCCCGGCAGGCCGGTGAGGGGCGACAGGTCGCGCATGGAACGCACCCTCCGCAGCACCGACCCGACGCGGGCGACGAGCTCCTCCAGATCGAAGGGCTTGCTCAGGTAGTCGTCGGCGCCCCCGTCGAGGCCACGAACCAGGTCGGCGACCGTCGACTCGGTGGTGAGCAGCACGATCGACACATTCGTGGTGCCCGGCGTCGACCGGATCTCCTGCATGAGCGTGTGGCCGTCGACGTCGGCCAGGGTGAGATCCAACAGCAGCAGGTCCGGCGTGGCATCGGCCAGGAAGGCGCGCGCGGCAGCACCGTCCCCGACGATGTTCACCGTGTGGCCGGCCTCGGTGAGGCCGGCGGCGACGTAGTCGGCGAGGTCCTTGTCGTCGTCGATGACCAGGATGCTGGCGCTCATTCCTCTGCTTCCGCTGCGGCGCGCAGCCGGGCGATCGCGTCCACCGGGTCGGGCGATCCGAAGATCGCCGTGCCCGCGACGAACACGTCGGCGCCGGCGCGGCGCGCCATACCGATCGTCTCGGGGGTGATGCCCCCGTCTACTTCGATATCGGTCGCCAAACCGCTCGAGTCAATGAACTTTCTCGCTGCCTCCACCTTGGGCAGCACGTCGGGGATGAACGACTGGCCGCCGAACCCGGGGACCACCGACATCACCAGGAGCACATCGCACAGCTCCACGAAGGGTTCCACCGCCTCGAAGGGCGTGGCCGGGTTGAGCACCAGCCCGAAGCGGAGGCCGAGGTCCCGCGCCCTCGCCGCAGGCACCGACGGGTCGGGATGCACCTCGATGTGAACCGAGACCGTGGTCGCACCGGCATCCGCCAGCGAGCCGAACAGCGACACCGGATTGGTGACCATCAGGTGGCAGTTGAACGGCAGGTCGGTGACGGTCCGCAAGGACTCGATCACCGGCATCCCGAACGACAGGTTGGGCACGAAGTGGCCGTCCATGACGTCCAGGTGGAATCCCTCCACGTGCGGCTCCACCAACGACACCTGTTCGCCGAGGCGTGTGAAGTCGGCGTTCAGGATCGAGGGAGAGATGGAGAGAGCCACGCGCCAGAGGTTACCGCCAGAGTGGTCAGTGGTCAGTGGTCAGTGGCCAGGACGCTTAACGCTCAACGCTTAACGCAAGAGGGTGTTAGTTCTGGCGTTGAGCGTTACGCGTTGAGCGTCATTCCGAGAGACGCGGAACGCTCAACGCTCAACGCAAGATCTCCACTTCTCCGGCGTTGAGCGTTAAGCGTTGAGCGTTCTTCCCAGGGACGCGTGAGGCTCAACGCTCGCGGTCACTCAATAACCACCTGACTGAGGTCCTCGTCCGACTCCGGATACTCCATTCCCAGACCTTCGAGCGTGTCGACGAGGGTCTGGGCCACCACCACGTTGCGATACCACTTGCGATCGGCCGGGACCACGTACCAGGGCGCCCATCCGGTCGAGGTGCGCTCCAACACCGCCTCGAAGGCGGCGGTGTAGTCATCCCATCGGGCCCGCTCCGCCAGGTCGCCGGTGTCGAACTTCCAGTGCTTGTCGGGGTCATCGAGTCGGGCCTGGAGGCGCTCCTTCTGCTCATCCTTGGAGATGTGCAGATAGAACTTGACGATGGTGGTGCCCTCATCGGCGAGCAGGCGCTCGAAGGCGTTGATGTGGTCGTAGCGCCTGGCCCACACCTCCTCCGGGACCAGCCCGTGGACCCGCACCACCAGGACGTCCTCGTAGTGGCTCCGGTTGAACACGACGATCTCACCATTGCCCGGCACCTCCGAGTGGACGCGCCACAGGTAGTCGTGGGCCAGTTCGATCGGCGTCGGTCGCTTGAACGAGGCGACCTTCACCCCCTGCGGATTGACCGGTGAGAACACCGCGCGGATGGTGCCGTCCTTGCCGCCGGTGTCGAGAGCCTGGAGCACGACGAGGAGACGGTGGCGGCCCTGGGCGAAGAGCAGCGTCTGAAGCTCCGCCAGACGAGCGGTCAGGTCGGCGAGCGCCCGTCGAGCCTCCTTCTCGCCGCCGTCGAACCCGGGGGTGCCCCGGGTATCTATCGACGAGAGGTCGACCGGGGCGCCCGGTGTCATGCGGTGGACGTCCATGCGCCGAGGCTAGCCCTGCCCGGGCCCGGCCTCACGGACGCTCGAACCGCGCCGTGGCCCCGCGACGCCCATTCATCCAGGCCACCGCATCCATGGGCGCCTTGCCTTCTGGCTGGACCGTGATTAGGCGCAGGGCGCCCCCGACGGCCCCGAGCACCGCGTCGCCGTCCCTGAGTTCGACTGTCCCGGGGGCCGGAGGATCGGCGTCCATGGGTGAAGCGCTGAGCACCTTGAGCCGGGCGCCGTCGACCATCCCCCACGCCCCCGGCCGGGGGTGGAAGGCCCGGATCGCCCGGTCGATCGCGACATGGCCGTGGCGAGCGGGGTCGAGAAAGGCCTCCTCGACGCTCACCTTCGCCGCCGCGGTGGCCAGGGCGTCTTCCTGTGGCCTGGCGCTGAGGTCTCCGGCCACGAAGGCGGTGAGGTGATCGGCTACCAGGGAGGCGCCGGAGCCCGCCAGCCGGGCGGTGAGCGTCCCGGTGGTGTCGGTTGGTCGGATCGGCATGACCGACGTCGCCAGCATCGGCCCGGTGTCGAGCCCTTCGTCCATCACCATGAGGGTGACGCCGGTTTCGGTGTCGCCGGCGAGCAACGCACGGGTGACCGGACTGGCACCGCGCCACCGGGGCAGCAGCGAGAAGTGGACGTTGACGAACCCCGCCACGGGCATCGCCAGGATCCGTCCGGAAACGATGCGCCCGTATGCGGCAACGACGGCGACATCGGACTCGGACTCGGCGACGGCCTCGCCGAGCTCCGCTCGGTTCGTCGGTGTCCGGACCGGGATGTCCCAGGCCGTGGCCGCTTCCTCGACGGGGGACGAGTCCACCCGCAGCCCGCGGCCCCGGGGCCGAGCGGGTTGCGAGATCGCCATGACGACCTCGCTGATGCCTAGGAGCGCGGCGAGCGTCGGCACGGCCTCCTCAGGCGTGCCGACGAAGACAGTGCGCATCAGGTGCTCCTGTCGACTGCGGCATCTTCTCGGAGCTCGCGCAGCGCCTGCTTGCGTTCCCGTCGCCCCAGGTGTTCCAGCAGCACGATCCCGTCGATGTGGTCCAGCTCGTGCTGGAGGACGCGCCCGATCAGCTCGTCGCCCTCGTAGACGACCTCGTCGCCGTGGATGTCCAGACCGCGCGCCCGGGCGAAGGCGGGGCGCGTGATCGGCCACCACCTGCCGGGCACCGAGAGGCAGCCCTCCTCGAACTCGTGCTTCCCCGACGTGGACTCAATCACCGGGTTGACCAGGTGCCGGGGTCCTTCACCGGCATCGAACACGACGACCCGCAGCAACACCCCCATCTGCGGAGCGGCCAGACCGACACCGGGCGCGGCGTACATCGTCTCCACCATGTCGTCGACGAGCCGGGCGAGGTCGTCGTCGAAGCGCTCGACCGGCGCCGCCTTCATGCGCAGCACCGGGTCCGGGAAGACACGAATGGGAAAGACGGCCACGGCCCGGGAGGCTACCGCACGAATCGGTGACCGCCTCAAGGCGGTCACCGAAGCCGCCAGCTACCAGCTACCAGCACAGAAGCCCTGAGACCGGGCCCTCGTCTGGCTGGTAGCCGGTAGCCGGCAGCCGGTAGCTGGCAGCTGGTAGCTGGTAGCGGCGCCCGTAGCGCGCCGTCACAGGTCGATCGGGTCGGCATCCAGGCGAATCCGCACCCCGGCCTCGCGCCACTCACCGACCAGTGGCCGGACCACCACCTTGGCTGCCCCCAAGTCCGGACCCTGGACATACCAACGGGCGGTGTCGTCGACGACGGTGGGACCGTGGACCACCGCCCGCCCCCCGATCACCTCGCCCAGCTGGCTCCGACGCTCCGCGGGCAGCCCCGAGGCCTCGACGACCATGACTTCCCCACCGGGCGGGAATCCGAGCGCGGCACGCCGGCGGCCTTCGTCGCCGAGGAACTCGATCGCATCACCGCGCCGCAGCGCCTTGATCGCCGGATGGTCCGGTTGCAGCGTCTGCACCACGGCGCGGCGGCCGCCACCGCTCCCGGCCGACAGCACCGCCCGGGCGATGGTGCGCAGACCGTCCTCGGCGGCGCGGTAGTTGGGTGCCATGACGAAACCGTCGGCATCGGGCACCACGGCGAGGTCCACCGTCAGCCCGACCAGGTCGCGCTCGGTCCCGACGGTCACCGCACGACCGTCCCCGCGATCTCCGACCCGCTGTTCCCCCACCAGTCGGCCAACCTCGGCCACCAGGCGGGGGATGCCGCCGGAGAGCGGTTCGAACCGTTCGCCGCCACACCCGGCGCAGGCACCGTTCACCGCACCGCAGCGCTCGCAGGTGGCTCCGGTGCCCGGAGCCGCCTCACACTGACCGCAGCGCCGCAGGAGGCGGCATCGGGCACACCGCTGGGCGCCGCCACGCCGATGGGTGAGGACGAACACCCGCCTGCCGTCTGCGACCGCCGCTCGGATGGCGGCAGCGGTGGCACGAGCGAACGTGCCATCACCCGCCTCGGCAGCACCTCGATCCACCACCTCGACGAGACCCCATGCCCGCCCGGCGCGCACCACGGTTCCGGCGGCCGCCAGGGACTCGGGGGTCGGCACCGCGCCGGTGACGATGGCGGCGAAGCCCTCGGTGCGGGAACGCCTGAGCAGCAGGTCACGAGCGTGGACCGTCGGCATCGCCTTCTCCTTTAGGCCCCGCCGTCCGTCGTCCAGGACGATGGCAGCTCCCAGCGACGGGGGTAGCCACCAGGCGACGTCTCGGGTTCCGATGATGAGCCGCCCCGGAACCGTCGCCGCCTCCACCCAGCTGCGGGTGAGCACCGCTGCGCTCAAATGGGACGAACCGACGACGATCGGCAGTCCGCGGTCACCCAGGTCGTCGATGAGCGCCTCGGCCTCGGGCCACGTGGGCGCCACCACGACCACTGAATGGCCATCACCGAGGAGCGGCGCCGCCGTCTCGCGCACCAGGGGACCCCACGGAGCGGGGGCGGCGTGGACACTCACCGACCCGGTGGGCTCGGATCGAAGGGCTGCGTTCGGCGCCGGCCGGCGACGGCCCTTAGGGAGGTTGGGTGGGGTGGCTTTCGCCAGGACGGTCGCCAGCGGGGCCACGTAGTGCTGTGCCGTCCACCTCAGGGTGTCGAGCAGGGCGGCATCGAACACCGCCACCTCACCCGACCTCCCAATGAGCGAACGGATACGGCGTGCCTCCGGGGGTTCGGCGGGGCCGACCACCCACCCGCGCACCCGTCGTCCCCCGAGCGGTATCCGAACGATGTCGCCGACACCCACGGAGAGCCCGTCGGGAACGGCATAGGCGAAACCGTCGTCGACGGCGAACGACGGGACGTCGGGGACGACGCGGACGATCGCCGTCAGATCTGGCGTGCCTCGATGATCCGGTCCCACAGTCGGGAGGCTACGGCCTGCTTGGTCATCAGCGGCCACGCGTCGACCGAGCCGTCCGGAGTGATGAGCGACACGATGTTGGTCTCGGTCCCGAACCCGGCGCCCGCTGTGGTGACGTCGTTGGCCACGAGGAGGTCGACGCCCTTCTCCTTCGCCTTCACCACGGCACCGTCGAGGGACCCTGTCTCGGCGGCGAATCCCACCAGGAAGGGCCGCGGTGACATCTCCGCCACGCCGGCGAGGATGTCCGGCGTCGGCCCCAGATCCACCACGGGCAGCCGGTCGGCTCGATGCACCTTGGCCTCGGCCGGGTCTACCGGCTTGAAATCGGCGACGGCGGCGGCGAGCACGGCCACGTCGCACCTCGGAGCCTGCTCCCAGACCGCTTCAGCCATCTCGTCGGCGGTCTCGACGGGGACGACTTCCACCAGGGAGTGTTCGGCGCCCGCCACGGTGGTCACCAGGATCACCCGGGCGCCACGCCCGGCGGCCTCCAGGGCAATGGCGTTGCCCATCTTCCCGCTGGAGCGGTTGCCGATGTAGCGGACCGGGTCGATCGGCTCCCGGGTGCCACCGGCGCTGACCAGGACGGTCCAGCCGGCCAGGCTCCCGGCGCCGAGCGTCTCCTCGAGGGCGACCACGATGTCCTCCGGCTCGACCATGCGGCCCTCACCCACGTCGCCTCCGGCGAGGGCACCGGACACCGGTCCCGCGAGCACCACGCCGTCGGCCCGCAGCGTCGCCGCGTTGCGCTGGGTGGCAGGGTGCTCCCACATCTCGGTGTGCATCGCCGGCGCGACCACCACCGGACCCGTGAAGGCGAGCACCGTCGCCGAAAGCAGGTCGTCGCTCTGGCCGTTGGCGATCCGGGCCATGGTCGCCGCGGTCGCCGGCGCGATCACGATCGCATCGGCCCACCGAGCGAGCTCGGTATGAGGGCTCACCGAATCGGCACCGAAGAAGTCCGTCGCCGGGTGCCGACCCGTGATGGCGGCGAGGGTCTGGGCACCGAGGAACTGGAGCGAGGACCGGGTCATCACCGGTTGCACGATCGCCCCGGCCTCGACGAGACGGCGGGCGAGGTACGCAGCCTTGAAAGCTGCTACTCCCCCGCTGACCCCCAGGACGATCCGACGACCGTCGAGCATCGGGCTACTCGCCGCTGTCGACGACGACCTTGTCGGCAGCGATCTCCTCGAGGGCGATCGAGAGGGGCTTGTCGGACAGCGAGTGCACCTGCGGCGGGATGTTGCTGCCCATGCCGTCGCCGAGCTGGTTGAAGTACGAGTTGATCTGCCGGGCACGACGTGCCGCCAGCACCACCAGGGTGAAACGCTCACCGGTGCGGGCTAGGACGGTCTCGATGGGAGGCTCGATCATTGGGACAATCCGTGGGTTGGGGTCGGTGACGAGTATATGCGACCGGCGGCCGCAAGCAGTCGTTCACCGATCAGCGACAAACGCTGAGGCGTTCGGGTTCGAGTGGCGTCACAACGCTCAACGCTCAACGCAAGACGCGTGACCGTCGGCTACCAGCTACCGGCTACCCGCTACCAGCTACCGGCCACTAGATACCAGATATCACATACCGGTACCAGCCGGCGACGAAGGGGTGAGCCGCGAACCTCAGCCAGGTGATTGCTGATGACCTGACATACTGCGATCGCATGCCAGCCGATCTTCAACACCCCACCGTCGTGTCCATCGCCGGCCACGTGGGCAGCGGAAAGAGCGCCACCGCCCGAATCGTCGCCGAGACCCTCGGATGGAGCCACCTCTCCACCGGCGAGATGTTCCGACAGATCGCCGGCCGGCTCGGCATGACCGTCCTGGAGTTGAATCGCCACGCCGAGACCGACGGCTCGATCGACGAGGAGATCGACAGCTACCTGCGGGGCCTCGCCGGCGTGGCCAGTGATGTGGTCATCGACTCACGCATGGCCTGGCACTTCGTTCCCGAGTCGCTCAAGGTGTTCCTCCTGGTGGATCCCATCGAGGGGGCCCGGCGTGTCCTGCGGGCTGGCCGAGCCGATGAGACGTATGCCACCCTCGAGGACGCCGCCGCGGCGAACGTCGCCCGCATGGCCGCCGAGGCCGAGCGATATCACGATCTGTACGGGGTCCGGCGCGACGATTGGCGCAACTACGACCTGGTCATCGACACCACCGACGTCGCCAAGGAGGCCGTGACCACCCGCATCGTCGCTGCCGTCATCGGACCGCCCTCCGAGCGTTCCGGGGTATGGCTCGCCACCCGCCGCCTCCGTCGCAATGGTGCGATCAAGACCGGCGACACCGTTGAGGTCGACATCCGCGACGGCTTGGGCTCGGTACGCCGCGGCTGGGACCTCGTGGAGCATGCCCGGGCGGCGGCCGAACCCCTCATCCGCTGCCGGCTCGTCGGATACGAGGGATCACCCGTCGACTGAGCGTGCCTCGGCCACCAGGCGACGGCGCTGGTCGACGTCGAGGGTGCCGATCCGCTCGAATTCGGAGATCCCGAGCCGCGCCAGCAGCCGAACCGTCCTGATCTTACCTAGCGCAGGCACCGCGGTGAGCACACTCTTGACCTTCAGGGCAGCGATCAGATCATCGTCCGTGTCGAGCAGCACCTCGGCGATGGTGATCTCTCCGGCCTGAAGAGACCGGCGGATCTCAGTGCGGCAGGCCCGCAACGCGGTGACGCGGGCGAGCACCGATGGGCGAACGTCGTCGACGGGACTCTCGGACACGCTGCGACTCTACGGGGGTGAGCGAATAGGTCGCTGGCTTCATCAGGTTTCGGCTTGCAGCAAGCCGAAACCTGATCCCGGGGCGAGCCTATTCGCTCACCCCCGACGACGCCGTGGCGATGCCGCCGACCAGGGCCGATGGGGCGACGACCAAGTCGGCGGCGCGTCGTCGGGCCTCGTCGATCCCGGCGAGCGACGAGATACCGATGGCGACACGTTCCAGTTCGGGAGCCGCCTGAGCAACCACGCCGAGGTCGCCGAGGGTGACGAGCACGCCCGACGCACCCGCGGCCAACGCCCGCTTGGCGAGCCGGGACACCACGGCGCCCCGCGAACGGCCGAGTCCCAGCACTGCAGCCCTCGCGTCGTTGACCCCGGGATCCAACGATGCCGCCACGACCGTCGCGCCCGATGCCGCTGCCGCCGCGACTGCTGCCTCCATCGCGCCCTCCTCCACGACGGCGTGGACCGCGATCCGCCGTGCTCCGTACTCGGCGAGGCGCCCTGCGGCGCGTCCGACGACGTCGGGGGTGCCGTGGATGGCGAACAGCGTCGTCACCTCCCCGATCCTCGCCAGCGCTCCCACCACTCCGGGACCCGGACCGAGGAGGAGGTCGGCGCCAACAGCAAAACCATCCACCGCCCCGCTGATCCGGTCCGCCTCGCGCACCGCGTCTTCGGCGATCCGTGCCGTCAGCAAAGCAACCAGGCGACCGTTACCCACGGTGTCACTCCCGATCGCGCTCGGCGGCGAGCTTGGACAGGACGCCGTTGACGAAGGCGCCGCTACGAGCGGTCGAGTACGTCTTGACCAGGCGCACCGCCTCGGCGATCACGACGGGCACCGGGACCTCGGGGCGACTGCGCAACTCCCAGAGGGCGATGCGCAGGACGTTGCGATCGACCGGCGGCATCCGTTCCACCCGCCACCCCGTCGACGCTGCGCCAATCGCTTCATCGAGCGACTCACGAGACCCCCACACACCGCTCACGATCGCCGCAGAGCGCTTCGACAGCCCCTCCAGGGTCGGTATCGCCTCCCGGCGTTGGTCGGCCTCGTAGAGGGCGTGAAGCGCCGCTTCCCGGTGGTCCTGGGGGGTCACGACACCCGGGTCATGTATTCGCCACTTCGGGTGTCCACCTTGATGCGATCACCCTGCTCGACGAACAGCGGCACGTTGACCACGAGGCCGGTCTCGACGGTGGCCGGTTTGGTCCCGGCCGACGACCGATCGCCCTTGACACCCGGTTCGGCGTGGGTCACTTCGAGTTCGACCGAGGCGGGGAGCTCCAGACCGATCGCCCTCCCGTCGTACATGGCGATACTGGCGCCGTCACCTTCCTTGAGGAAGGACGCCGCCGACCCGACCTCTTCGTCCCGCAGCACCACCTGGGCATAGGTCTCGCCGTCCATGAAGTGAAACCCCGTGTCGTCGCGGTACAGGAACTGATGGGGACGACGGTCCACGATCGCCTGGTTGACCGCCTCGTCGGCCCGGAAGGTGCGGTCGACCACGGCACCCGACTGGAGATTCTTCAGCTTCATGCGTACGAATGCCTTGCCCTTGCCCGGTTTGACGTGCTGGTACTCGACGATCTGGAACAGGCCGTCGTCGAGGTCCAGCGTCATGCCCGGCCGAACGTCGTTGGTGGAGATCATGACCAGCCGTCAGCTGCCAGCTGCCAGCTGCCAGCCAGGAGGCGAACCGCGGTCATGTGGTGAGGGCCTTTGGGGAGGAGGTGAGGACCCGATTGCCGGTCTCGGTCACCAGGACCATGTCTTCGATGCGCACGCCGCCGATGCCGGGCAGGTAGACGCCGGGCTCCACCGTGACGGCATCTCCCGGTACCAGACGATCCTCGTTGCCGCGCCGGACCCACGGGGGCTCGTGGATCTCGAGCCCCACCCCATGGCCGGTGCTGTGGAGGAACTGCTCCTCGTAGCCGTAGCCGCGCAACACCGCACGACACGCCTCGTCGACGTCGTTGCACGACACTCCCGGGCCGACGGCGGCGATGCCCGCCTCCTGGGACTCGAGGACCGCGGCGTGAACCCTGACCATCTCGTCCGACGGTTCGCCGCTCAGCCAGACGGTGCGACTCATGTCGCTGTGGTAGCCATCGACGACGCATCCGTAGTCGAGCAGGAGGAGCGCATCTCCGACCGGCTTCCGTCCGGAGCGATAGTGCGGGATCGAGGCGCCGGCTCTGGCGGCGACGATGGGCTCCCACCCGGCGGCCTCACCACCCTTCGACCGCATCACGTCGATCAGACGCCACCCCAACTCGGCCTCACCGACCGCTGGCTCGGCGAGCTCCGACAACCGGGCAAAGGCGGCGTCGCCGGCGGCGGCCGCCTTCGAGAGCGCCTCGACCTCCTCGGGGTCCTTGGCCCGACGGAGCCGCTCGACCGAACCTCCCCCGGCGGCCGGAATGACCCCCGTCTCCCGGCCGAAGTCGGTGGCCCATCCCCAGGTGACCCCGTCGGCCTCGAGGGTCACGGTGTCGAGTCCTGAAACGAGGCCCCTCAGCGTGTCCCACAGGCCGCTGGTATACACGACGAGATCCGTCTGAGGAAGGTCGGCGACCAGGGCCCCGGCGAGTTCCCCGTAACGGCCGTCGGTGACGAACGTGGCAGGCCCGTCAGGGGTCACCAGCAGCCAACCGCTGCTCCCGGTGAACCCGGTGAGGTACCGCAGGTTGGGGAGCCGAGACACGAGCAACGGAGCCTCGATACCGGCTCGCAACGCCTCGAGCCGTGCAGCGTGGTTCATCGACGACGACCTCCGTGGATTCCGACGGACCCCAAAGCGGCGTCAACGGTAGCCGCACCGACGTGGACCACCTCCGGAGCCCCGATGGCCCGCAGGAGGACCATCCGCACCCCTCCGGCGTCTCGCTTCTTGTCCCGGCCGACCTGGGTGAGGACCTGCGCAGGGTCGGCTTCTGCGGCCTCGGTGGGCAAACCGAGACCGGCGACGATGTCTCGCTGGCGATCCTCGTCACCGAATCCCACCTCGAGCGCCGAAGCGCGCCCGGCGGCGACCATGCCGACCGCCACCGCCAGCCCGTGGGGCCACCCGGTGACCGTCTCGACTGCGTGACCGACCGTATGCCCGTAGTTGAGATGGGCCCGCTCGCCCTCATCCAAGGGGTCGCGGCGGACGATGTCCTGCTTGACGGCGAGGGCGCGTCCCACCACGGTCTCCAGGTCCGCTGCGGCGCCCTGGGCCTCGATGAGATCGACGAGGGCGGGGTCCCCGACCAGGCCCGCCTTGAGGGCTTCGGCGAAGCCCTGCCGCTTCAGGTCGTCGGGGAGCGCATCGAGGATCCCGGCGTCCACCACTACCCGCCGCGGATCCCGGAACACCCCGACCAGGTTCTTGCCACCGACGTTGACTCCGGTCTTCCCGCCCACGGCCGCATCGACGGCTCCAAGGAGCGTCGTGGGGACATAGATCGCGGCGACTCCTCGGAGGTACACCGCGGCTACGAAACCGGCGAGATCGGTGACCGCCCCGCCGCCGACTCCCACGACCAGACCGTCGCGGCGCATTCCGCGTTCGAGGAGCCACCCGACCACGCGCTCGACGTTATGGAGCGTCTTTGCCGCGTCCCCAGCGGGCACGACGAGCACGTCGCCGGGCACGTCGCCGAGCGCCGTTGCCACCTGGCGGGCCACGGCCTCGGCTCCGGGTTGGGTGATGATCCCTACGAAGCCCGGACGAAGCCCTCCGAGAAGGCGTTGGTGATCGAGCACCCCGCGCCCCACCACCACCTCAGTCGACATGCGATGCCTCCCAGTAGGCGACCACCAGGTCGGCCACCGTCGAGGCCGGGCCTGACGCCTCGACGGTGACATGGGCCGCCTCCTGGTATCGCCCTTGTCGCTCCTCGAGCAGCCGCTCCATCGCCGTGATCGGATCGCTGCCCAGCAGGGGCCGGCCCTCCCCCGAGCCCACTCTCCGGGCGAGCTCCTCGACCGGAACGTCCAGCCAGACGACCAACCCCGAGGAGCGCATCCGTGCCACTGAACCGTCGTCGAGGACGACCCCACCGCCCGTGGCAACGACGGCCTCGGACGCCGCGATCCCGACGACGGCCTCGGCCTCGGTCCTTCTGAAGGCCACCGGATCGGTGGTGAGGAGATCCCCCGTCGCCTCCCCTGAGCTCGTCTCCACCAGATCGTCGGTGTCCACGAAGTCGAGCCCGAGCCGCTCGGCGACGAGCCAACCCACCGTCGACTTCCCGGATCCCATCATGCCGACCAACCACAGGGGCATCAGAACGCCTCCAGGCGACCCCGCCTCCGCGCCACCGCTTCGACGAACTCGTCGACCGTGTCCCCCCCGAACACGCGCTGCATCTCCGATGCCAGCACCCAGGCGACCATCTGCTCGCACACCACTCCCGCCGCGGGTACGGCACAGACATCCGAGCGCTCGCGGAAGGCGGCGGCGGGCTCCTTGGTGACCACGTCGGCGCTGCGCAGCGGCCGCATGAGCGTCGACAGCGGCTTCATGGCGGCTCTGGCCCTGATCGTCTGCCCGGTGCTGACACCGCCCTCGATGCCGCCGGCTCGGTCGGTATCTCGGGTGAACGACCCGTCACGCACGTCGATCTCGTCGTGAGCCTCCGACCCGCGGCGCGCCGCGGACGCGAAGCCGTCGCCGATCTCCACGGCCTTGATCGCCGGTACCGACATGAGAGCGCCGCCGAGGAGTCCGTCGAGCTTCCGGTCCCAGTGGACGTGGCTGCCCACGCCAGCCGGCACGCCGAAGCCGAGTACCTCGACCACGCCTCCCACGCTGTCGCGTTCGGCGTGGGCCCGGTCGATGCGCTCCATCATCGCCGCCTCGACCGACCGGTCGAACACCCGAACCGGAGATGCGTCGACAGCGTCACGGTCGTCTGGACCGGGGCGGACGCCGTCCTCCACGACGATCCCGCCGATGGAGACGACATGGCTCAGCACAGAGGCGCCGGCGGCCCCCAGGAGCTGCTTGGCCAGGAACCCGGCGACGGTCCGTGCCGCGGTCTCTCGAGCCGATGCTCGCTCGAGGATGTTGCGGGCGTCATACGACCCGTGCTTCTGCATGCCGGCGAGGTCGGCATGTCCAGGCCGAGGCGTCGTCAAGGGCCGTTTGGGTTCACCCTGTCGAGGATCCATCTCCTCCTGCCACCGCGGCCATTCCGTGTTGCGGACCACGATCGCCACCGGACTTCCCAGGGTCTTGCCGAAGCGCAGGCCGCCGAGTGGTTCCAATTCGTCGCGCTCGATGTTCATGCGCTTGCCCCGGCCGTGACCGAGGCGCCGCCGGGCGAGCTCGTGGGCAAGGCCGTCGAGGTCGACGCTGAGCCCCGACGGGAGACCTTCGACGATGGTGACCAGACCGGGTCCGTGTGACTCCCCGGCGGTGAGGAACCGCAGCATGACCGGAGGCTACCCGCGAAGGATCAGCCCTCCGTGTCGGCCCCGTCGCCGTCGACCGGATCCTCCGGTGCCGGTGGATCGTCGACCACCGTCGTGGTGGTGGTGTCGTCGATGGGGATCACCGATTCCAGGCCGTCGGGCAGTGCGCCGGACAGCGTGAAGAAGCGGATCTGGAGTGAGACGCCCAGCCCGCCGTCCTCGTCGGCACCGACGCTCATGGCAATCGCATCCACTCTCGCCAACCTGGGCAGGTCGTTGACCGCGATGAGGAAGTTGACCACCTCGAAGTAGCCACCGGTGAAACGGGTGGTGACGACGATCGATCGCATCCCTCTCCCGTCGCTGGGCTCGGCGGGAAGGCCGGGGACCAACGAGAGGAGCTCCACCCGGCTCCGCAATGCGAGGTCATACAGGCTGTCGATGATCTCGTCGAGCTCCGGATCGTCGGGGATGGCGACACTGAGCGAGTCCAACGCGCTGCGGTACTCGGATTCCAACTCGGCCACGGACCGGAGGTCGGCGACCTGCTCCCGCAGACGTAGCTCTTCGTCCTGGGCGACCTGTAGATCGGCGCG
Organism: Acidimicrobiia bacterium; assembly: GCA_040902765.1. Classification (NCBI taxonomy): domain Bacteria; kingdom Bacillati; phylum Actinomycetota; class Acidimicrobiia; species Acidimicrobiia bacterium. The sequence continues at coordinate 49,854 of JBBDWO010000019.1, forward strand.
GAGCTCGTCGACCCGTGCCGCCTTCGGCGAGAACAAGAAGAACCACCAAACGGCGCCGAGTAGCACCAGCAGCAATCCCACGAGTACCGGTCGCCGGGTCATCAGGGCACCTCCGGGACGATGCGGTCGATGCGGCCGGTTCCCGACTGCGGGGTGAGGATCGCCGTCGAGGTGAAGTTGACGGTGAGCTCGTCGTCGAGAATCTGGCGCATGATGTTGGTCACCCACGGGCCGGTGACACCGCCGAAGTCCTCACTCTCCAGGGTACGCAGCCACTCGGCGACGTCAGGGAAGTCGGGTCCGAACCCGCTGAACGCGACCCTCCCGAACGCACCTTCCACGTCCCCGCCACCGGCGGTCCCGCTGAGAGTCTCGATCCGAATGTCGGAAGACACCAGGCGAACCAACTCAGTGAGGAACCGGCCCCAGTCGACGTCGCGGTCGAGAGCGACATGGACCTTGTCCACCCGATCCTGGTAGGTGGCGCGGAGGTCGTCCATCGGCGCCAGAGCGGCCACTGCGGCACCGAGGCTCTCGTTGACCTGGTTCTGGGCCCGCACATCTTCGCTCGCCGCGGTCACCCACTGCTCCTGCCAGTAGACGCCGTAGACCATCCCCGCCACCGCGAGGAGAACGATGAGCACGGTGGCGATCAACCCACCGCGACCGCGCCGACCAGTGGCCCCGCGTGTCGGGAGCAGGTTGATCGGCCTCATGCCGACTCCTCTTCCATCGCGGGATCGAGTCGCCGACTCGCCGGCACCACGTACTCCCCCCACAGGGCGAGGCCCACCGCGGCAGGCAGCACCGGCTGATAGGCGAGCAACTCGTTCCTGGTCATCTTGAGGCGCCCGACGTCCACGTGGTCGAGGACCCGCGCCGCCTCCACCCTCGTGTCGAGAACTCTCCCAATACGGTTGGCCAGGTGAGGCAGGCGAGCGCCGTTGCCGGCCACGATCAGCTGCTCCAGCGCGGGCTCATCCGCCTGGGACAGGTAGTAGTTGACCGAGCCGCGCACGTCGTCGATCAGCCGGTCTGCGGTCTCGGTGAGGATCACCCCGGCGGCGACGGCACCGCCGGACCCGCTGGGAACGCCCTCGGGCAGGACCCCCACCTGACGCTTGAGGTCCTCGGCGACGTCCACATCGATCTCGAGTCCCTCGGCGAGGTCGTGGGTGAACTTTTGGCCACCGGTTGGCAGCAGCCGAACGAATCGGATGACCCCGTCGCGGACGATGGCGATCTGCGTGAGGGATCCGCCGATGTCGATGAGGGCATGAGAGCCCCCATCTGCGGCGAGCAGGTCGGTACCGAAGCTGGCTCGCACCAGCGCGAACGCCTGCAGGTCGACCGCCAGCAGGCGGATGCCAGCCGCAGCGGTCAGGTCGATCAGACCCTCGATCATCTCGCGATGGGCGGCGACCGTGAGGATCGACAACATCGGGGCTCCTTCGGAGCCGGTGAACTCCTCCACCGGGACGAAGTCGAGCACCGCGTCCTCCACCGGGATGGGGATCGCGTCCTGGACCAGATACGGAAGGGCTTCGACGATCTCGGATTCGCCGAGCGAGGGGATGTCGAGGTGCCGGACGATCACCCGCTGATTGGCGACCCCGATAACGACGCGCTTCTTCGGGAACTTGCCCTGTTTCCACAGGGCGACGAGCGCCTCGCGGACCGCACCCTCGTCGACGATCTCGCCGGCTTCGACCGCTCCGGGCGGCAGCGGCATCTCGCCGAACTGCCGCAGTATCGGGGCCGACCGCGTCGTCTCCACGACGGCGGCGCGTACGGCCTCCGATCCGATCTCGAGTCCTGTGATGACCGGCATGGTCTCCTCTGCGCGATCGAGCGGATCGCGGCGTCACCAATGCGTACGGCAAGCGTAGGAAGGCACCACCCGGCAACCAAGGATCACCGGCAGAACGACCCGCGCCCGCAGACGGAGTACTTCGGAGGGCCGAGCCCACTACTTGAGCGTGAAGAGCTCCTCAACCGTCAACCGTCAGCCGGGAGGTCTGGCCATGAGCCATGAGCCATGAGCTGCTTTGCTACCTTCGTCCCGTGCCGATCGCCATCGCCGCCGTGTTCGGGCTCCTCGTCGGCTCGTTCCTCAACGTCATCATCTATCGGATCCCGGCAGGGCGGTCGGTGGTACGGCCCCGATCGGCCTGCCCGCACTGCGGCTCTCAGATAGCCGCGATCGACAACATCCCACTGCTCTCGTGGATCCTCCTGCGTGGCCGGTGTCGGCGCTGCCAGGCACCGATCTCGATTCGATACCCCATGGTCGAGGTAGCGACCGCGGGCCTGTTCGCCGCCACCACCGCGATCGTCGGAGTGGGCCCGCTGCTGCCCGCCCACCTGTGGTTCGTCGCGGTGACCTTCGTCCTCGCCATCATCGACCTCGACACCAAACGCCTCCCCAACCGGCTCCTGTATCCCAGCACCGCGGTCGCATTGGTACTCCTCATCGGCGGCACCGCCTTCGAAGGCAACTGGCACGATCTCGGGAGGGGCGCCCTGGGGGGACTCGCCTATTTCGCCGGGCTGTATGCGCTCGCCGTCGTCGCCCGCGGCGGCTTCGGCTTCGGAGACGTCAAACTCGCCTTACTCCTCGGCCTCTTCGTGACCCGCGTCTCATGGGGAGCGCTGGGCGTGGCCGTCCTCGGCGCCTTCTTCCTCGGCGGGATGGTGGGCGTGGCCCTGCTCGCCACCCGCCGCGCCGGGCGCAAGACGGCCATCCCCTTCGGTCCGGCGATGGTCCTGGCAGCCTGGCTGGCGATCGCGATCGGACAACAGGTCGTGGAGTGGTACCTGGGTTAAGCAGAAGGCAGAGGGCCTCGTCCCTCGCCCCTCGCCCCTCAGACGCACGAGGGGGCGGCTTGCGCCGCCCCCTCGTGCGTTACGGATCAACCTTCGTGGTCGACCGTGGGATCGATGGTGATTACCAGCCGAGAGTCGACCAGCCTGCGGGAGCACCCGCGAGCGTGGGACAAGTGGCTGTGGTTCCCTGCGAGTAGTACGTGGCTCCGTTGGCGACCTGGTACACGGCGAACGTATTAGTCGACTCGCTGGTGCCGTGGAGGCACAGATCGGCGCCGACAAGGTTCATCGTGATCGCATCGAGCCGGGCGTTGGCCTCGATCGCGAGGATCGTCGCGTCGACGTTGGTGAACACATTGTTCTCCAACTGGTACGCGTTTTCTGCCAACAGCACGTTGCGCAGATCGCTCTGTACGGACCGGTCCTGGGCGTTCCGACGGAATCCGAGGAACGACGGGATGGCGATGGCGATGAGAATTGCAATGATCATCACCACGACCATCAGTTCGATCAGGGTGAAACCGTCTTCACGGCGTCCCTGACGCATTGCCTTGAACATTGAGACCTCCTGGATCTCCGACTGTGATGGACCGTGACCGGCCCACAGGTCGATTTATCGGCCCCGATGCCCCAGACCTTGAGAGGCAAATGCGGACGGGGACCGCATCACGGGCACCACCACCTCACGCATCACGATTTGGCGAATAGCGAACCGCGAATCGCGAATCGTGCTGAAAAGCAAACAGCCGACGGAGGGAGGGACACCGTCGGCCGTTCGCCGGAGGACGTGGTGACCGTGGGAAGGACACCGATGCCAGAGTGATCGGCACGAGCCTGCCGAACTTGAGGGGATTTGAAGAGACGGAACAACGCTCAACGCTCAACGCAGGAGGGACCACATCTTGCGTTGAGCGTTGAGCGATTTGCTACTGAATCAACGACGCGATGTTGAACATCGGAAGGTACAGGGCGATGAGGATCCCGCCCACGCTCAAGCCCATCACGATGATGAGCAGCGGTTCGATCAGCGAGGTCAGCGCGCTCACCGTGTCCTCGACCTCCTGGTCGTAGAAGTCGGAAACCTTGCTGAGCATCGTATCGATGGCGCCGGTCTCCTCGCCCACCACCATCATCTGCGTCACCATCGGCGGGAACACCTTGTGACGATCGAGGGGGTGGGCCAGCGACTCGCCTCGCTTCACCGACTTCTGCATGTCGATGACGCCGGCGCGTACCTGCGAATTCCCGGCGGTTTCGGCCACGATGTCGAGGGCCTGGAGCACCGGCACGCCGCTCTTGCTGAGCACCGACAGAGTGCGCGAGAAGCGGCTGATCGCCACCTTCTGCACGAGCCCGCCGATCACTGGCAGCCTCAACTTCAGGGCGTCGTATGAGACCCGCCCCGTCGGGCTGCGCTTCCAGCGCCGAAAGGTGACGATGCCGCCGACGATCGCGCCAACCGCGATCCACCAGTAGGTGGTGAGAGCAGACGACACAGTGATGAGCATCTTGGTCGGCGCCGGCAGCGACCCGCCGAGGTCGGTGTACATGGCGTCGAAGATGGGCACGACGAATACCAGCATGCCCGTGAGCACGAGCACGATGAGGCCGAGCACAACCATCGGATATGCCATCGCAGACTTCACCTTGGCGCGCAGGCGAACCCCGGCCTCCAGTGTGTCGGCCAGGCGGTTGAGCGTCTCGTCGAGCGCACCGCTGACCTCTCCGGCTTCGATCAACGACACGTAGAGGTGATTGAACACCTTGGGATGCGCCTCGAGAGCACTGGAGAGCGCCGTCCCCTCCTCCACCCGATGTCGCACGTCGGCGATCACCTTGCGCAGCTCGGCGCCCTCCGTCTGCTGCTCGAGCACGGTCAGAGCCCGAACCAGGGTCAGGCCCGAATTGACCATCGTCGCCAGCTGACGGCTGAGGATCGCCACCTCCTTCGGCTTGACCGACTTCTTGAAGCCCGGGATGGTGATTTCCTTGCGAAGGGCAGACACCGTCCGCTTCTCCACCTTCAGCGGCACATACCCCTTGGAACGCAGGGCGTGGGCGACCGACGAGGCGTTGGGTCCTTCCATCACGCCTTCGTGAAGACTCCCGGAGCGATCGCGGGCTCGGTATTCGTAGGCGACAGCGCTGCTCATCGGCCCCCTCCCATCAGGTTGTTGAGTTCATCCACGCTGTGGGCCCGTTCCAGGGCCATGTCGCGCGAGATCTTGCCGGCGCGCACCAGGCTGGCGAGCGCCGAGTCCATGCTCTGCATGCCGTGGCGGGCTCCCGACTGGATCGCGCTGCGGATCTGGTGCACCTTGCCTTCGCGGATGAGGTTGCGGATGGCGGGGGTGGCCACCATCACCTCTACCGAGGCGACCCGACCCCTGCCATCCAGGGTGGGCAGGAGCTGCTGACTGACCACGCCCTGGAGGGATTCGGCCAGCTGGACCCGGACCTGCTGCTGCTGGTGGGGAGGGAACACATCGATCATGCGCTCCACGGTGCTGGCGGCGTCCTGGGTGTGGAGAGTCGCCAGCACCAGGTGCCCGGTCTCGGCAGCGGTGAGCGCCGTCGAGATCGTCTCCAGGTCGCGCATCTCACCCAGGAGGATCACATCGGGGTCCTGCCTGAGAGCGTGACGGAGAGCGTTGGCGAACGACCCGGTATCGGCGCCTACCTCTCGCTGGTTGACAATCGCCTTCTTGTGCATGTGGATGAACTCGATCGGATCCTCGATGGTCATGATGTGGACCGACCGATTTGCGTTGACTAGGTCGACGAGCGCAGCCAGCGTCGTCGACTTGCCCGACCCGGTGGCTCCGGTGACCAGTACGAGCCCCCGGGGCAGAATGCCGAACTCCCGAACCGCTGGCGGCATGCCCAGGGCCTCGAGCGACACGATATCGTTGGGGATGGCCCGCATCACGGCACCCACCGTGCCACGTTGGAAGAACACGTTGACCCGGAATCGGCCCCGAGCCGGCAGCGGGTGCGAAGCGTCGAGCTCCAGCTTGTCCTCCAACTCCTCCCGCTGGCGAGCGGTCAGGATGGCGTAGATGACCGAGCGCAGCGGACCGGGGAGCAGGATCCCATGTCCGGGCATCTCCCTCAGTTCGCCGTTGACCCGGACCCGCGGAGGTGATCCCGCGCTGAGGTGCAGGTCAGAGCCACCCATGTCGATCAGTTCCTCGAGGAGCTGGTTGATGTGGAATTCGGGTTCATCGGCGTCGCTGTCGCCAGCGTTCGGTGCCGTCGACCCGATGCCGACCCGCCCCCCGGCCAGTGCCGGGTTCGAGCCTTCAGTGTCCTGAGGGGTGTATGCCCGGCGAATGGCTGCTTCCAAGCCCGCCTTGGCAACCAGGGCGAGGGTAACCGGGTACTTAGCCTCGTCGGTGAGCCGCTTTCCCAGGTCGAAATCGAACGGGTCGACGACGCCGACGACGAGACGGTCGCCCGAGATCCGGATCGGTAGGGCGGACTCGTCGGCGGCGACCCTCGCCGGAAGTCGGTTCGTGGCGGCGCGGTCGACGCTGCTGTGTGCCGATGGGTCGTAGAACTCGACGCCGGCGAGTCCGGCGACCTTGCGGAGGACGTCGACCTGTCGGACGATGCCGGATTCGATCAGCTCCCGAACCAGATTGCCGCCCTCCATCGCGGTCGCCGCCGATGCCTCGGCGAAGGCGTCCACGGAGAGCAGGTTGTCGTCGACGAGTGCCTGGCCAACCCGTCGCGTGATCATGTCGATTGCCATCAGGCCACCACCCTCAGTACTTCTTCGAGGCTCGTCAGTCCGAGCTTTACTTTCTCCATGCCATCGGCCCGCAGAGTCACCATGCCCTGCTCTATCGCCTTCGCCTTGATCTCGTCCGATCGGCGATGGTCGACCGCCATGTGCTGTATCTCTTCGGTCACCACCATCAATTCATTGATGGCAAGTCGCCCCGAATATCCGGTCCCCGAACACATCGAGCAGCCAGCGGGGCCGAAAATGGCGGCCCTCCCGTAGTACGGGCCGATGCCGATGTCCTTGGCCACCTCCTGAGGGACGTCCTGCGGCGTCTTGCAGCGGTCGCACAGTTTGCGAGCGAGCCGCTGGGCAAGCACGGAGTCCAGCGCCGACGACACCAGGAAGGGCTCCACCCCCATATCGATGAGACGACCGACACTCGAGGCCGCATCGTTGGTGTGCAGGGTGCTGAGTACGAGGTGGCCGGTGAGTGCCGACTCGACGGCGATCTTCGCGGTCTCCACATCGCGCACCTCGCCGATCAGGATGATGTCGGGGTCGGACCTGAGAATGGACTTCAGAGCGGTGGCGAAGTGCAGGCCGGCCTTGCGGTTGACCTGGACCTGATTGACCCCGGCGAGTCGGTACTCGACCGGGTCCTCGACCGTGATGATGTTCTTTTCGGGGCTGTTCAGCTGTTCGAGCGCGGCGTACAGCGTCGTCGTCTTTCCGGACCCGGTGGGGCCGGTGACCAGGATCAGCCCGTGCGGGCGTCGGAAGGAGCGCTCGAAGGGCTCGAGCGTGTGCGGGAGGAAGCCGAGGTCGGGGAGGTTGAGGACGGCGTCCTCCTTGTCGAGGATCCGCAGCACCACTTTCTCGCCGTAGATGCCCGGGAGGGTGGCGACGCGTAGGTCGATGGCACGACCGGCCACCCGGACACTGATACGCCCGTCCTGGGGAACCCGCCGCTCGGCGATGTCCAGGTCGCCCATGATCTTGAGGCGACTGACCACCGCGTTGGCCACCGAGCGCGGCGTGGTCATGATTTCGTGCAGCACGCCATCGATGCGGAACCGGATCCGGAGGTCCTTGGCACCCGGCTCGACGTGGATGTCGGAGGCTCGCTCGTTGACGGCCCGGGTGATCAGGGTGCTGACCAGCTTGACGACCGGTGCCTCCTCGACGGCGGCTTGGATGGCTCCGAGGTCCTCCAGGTCGGCGTCGCCGGGCGCCAGCTCTGCGATGTCGAAATCTTCGGTCTCCTCGCGCTGATGCCAACCGTGGGCGGCCTGGATGTCGGACCTGGTGGCCACCCGCACGATCACCCTGCGTCCGGTGAGGGCTCTGACGTCGTCGATGACGAGCACATTCGCTGGATCGGCCATGGCCAGTACGAGGTCCTCTCCCTCGAAGCCGATCGGGATCACCGTGGCGCGACGAGCGATCGAGTCGGGCACCAGGGCCACCGCCGCCGGGTCGACCACGGCGTCGGCGAGGTTCACATACTCGAGGCCCATGTAGTCCGCCATGGCCCGAACCAGGGAGGCCTCGTCGTGCGTCGAGTCGTCGACGAGGACGTCGATGAGCGACTCGCCGGTTTCAGCCTGTCGTTCGGTGGCGTTGTCTACGTCCTGCTCGGTGACGAGCCCGGACCCGATCAGCGCGGCGCCGATCTCGTCCTTTTCCATGAATGGGTCCTCGTACTGGGTATCCCTATAGATGTCGGCATGCTCAAGGGTGCCCTTGACGGGTTCATCGCTGGCGGTCGACCGCTCGTCTCAACGGCGGGCGGCACGCTCCATCACGTCGACGGGTGGTTCCAGTCCGGTCCACAGTTCGAACGAGACAGCCGCCTGAGCGACGAGAGCGTCGATCCCGTCGAAGACGGTCAGACCGAGGCGACGCGCCTGACGCGTCGCCGGCGTCGGCTCGTCGCCGTAGGGAAGATCGATGAGCGCCTCCTGACCGGCCAGGAAGTCGGCCGGGAGGGGCTCTCGATCCATGCCGAGCGTCGTCGCATTGATCACGATCTGACCGGGCAACGGCGGCGCCCATCCGGCGACCGTGGCTTCGATGCCCAGGGCATCCACCAGGGCTGCGGCACGCGCCTGGTCTCGCCCCAGAACGGTCACCACTTTGCCTTCGGCGGCGAGGAGGGCCACCGCTGCGGTGGCACCGGTACCGAGCACGACGATCGGCAGCGCGGGAAGTCTGCCGATCAGGGAGCGCAACCCCGACGCGTCGGTGTTGTCACCGACGAGGTCACCATCGTCGAGGTAAAGCGTGTTGACCGCGCCAGCGCGACCCGCGGTGATGCTCGTCCGATCGCAGAGTTCGACGGCCGCCGCCTTGAGCGGAGTCGTGACGTTGGCTCCGTCGAGGTGACCACTGCGAAGCTCGTCGCAGCCGCTGCGCAGCCCGACGGTGTCACAGCGACGAGCCTCGTACCCGCCCTCCATCCCGACGGCGCGCAGAGCGGCCTCGTGGATGGCCGGAGACCTCGAGTGAGCGACCGGATCGCCAAAGAGGGCGAGCCGCACCGTCAGTCCACGCCCTCGAGCTGCCACCGCAAGAACTCGTCGAAGTCGTCGGTGAAGCTGTGCGATCCGTCGTCGCCGGTGAGCAGGTAGAACAGGTACACCGTATCCGCCGGGTGAGCCGCCGCCTCCAACGACGCCGCCCGCACCCCGGCGATCGGCGTGGGCGGCAGCCCGTGATTGCGATATGTGTTGTACGGGCTGTCTACTTCGAGATGGGCGAGGGTCAGGCCGCCGTCGGGTACCCCACCGAGGGCATAGATGACCGTCGCATCGATCTGGAGCATCATCTCGATGGCGAGCCGATTGAAGATGACGCTGGCGACGAGCGGCCGCTCCTCGTCGAGTACCACTTCGCGCTCGATGAGTGAGGCGATGATCAACCCGTCGTACGGTGTCAACCCCAGATCGGTCAGATGGGTCCAATCCACGGCGGCGACGCGTTCCTCCATGGTGGAGGCAAGCCGGCTCAGCAGGTCGACCGCGGTCGCCGACGTGCGAAACTCGTAGGTGTCGGGAAACAGGAGCCCCTCCCAGTCGGACACCGACTCCGGGGCATCCGGCAGCAGCGTCGAGGTGACGGTCCCGTCGAGCAAGGGTGCGGTGAGTTCGGCGAGCGGGATGTCGGTCTGCCGTGATATCGACTCGAGCATCTGGGCGACGGTCAGCCCTTCGACCACGGTGAGTCGATACACGCCGACCCCCGGGCCGGCGATCAGGATGTCGAGGACCGCATCCGGGGCCATCCCGGTCACCAGCTCGTAGGTGCCCGCCTGCAGGCGATCGCTGGCCCGAGCGTCGCGCACCGTCCGATCGAAATCCGAGGCCGAGGCGACGACGCCAGCGGCGGCGAGATCCCGAGCTATCTGAGAAGCCGGCTCACCGGGGGCGACCACGAAGCTCACCGGCAGGCCCGCCACCACCGTCGACTCGCCCGGAGTGATGACGTCGCGTACCGCGGCACCGAGCCATCGGACCCCGACGTAGGCAACGACGAACATGCCGACGATCATCCCTGCGATGAGCAGGCCGCGGGCCGCCCTCCCGCCCGGAGTCGGGCCGGATGGGGGTGGCGTGTAGTCCTCCAGCTCGACGCTCATCGGCGAGTCTCCAGGTAGTCGCTGAGCAACAGCGCGGCAGCCACCCCGTCGCGGAGGCGGCGGCGCTTCGACCGGCGGAGGCTGCCCTCGAGCAGCGCCCGCTCGGCGATCACGGACGTGTACCGCTCGTCGTGCAGCGTAGTGGGAACCCCGAGATGCGCCTCCACCCGAGCGGCGAAGTCCCGCGCCGCTTCCGCCGCAGCGCCCTCCGCACCCGAGAGCGACGTCGGTAGACCGACCACGACGAGTCCGACGCCGAGGTCACGCACCAGGTTCCCGATGGCGTCGAGCAGGCCAGGATCGCCAGCATCCAGCGACGGACGGGGATGAGCAGCGATTCCCTCGGCGTCGGTGACGGCGACCCCGATGCGATGGCTGCCCGGATCGAGAGCGAGGATGCGCCCGGTCACGCCGACGCCAGCGCCTCCTGCGCCGCCACCCGAGCCCGATCCATCGCCTCGGCAAGCCGGTCGCCCTTCGGCCCACCCGCCTGGGCGAGCGCCGGATCGCGGCTCGCCCCGCCGCCGAGTACCGAGGCGGCCGCCGATGCGATGGTCGCCGCCGACACTCCTCGGGCGACGAGATCGTCGGTGACCACCACCACGATCGAGGCCTTGCCGTCCCTGGGTGCTCCGACGACGGCGACCCCTGATCCGACCCGATCCCGAACCTGCAACGCGAGCAGGCGGAGCCCGTCGACGTCGGCGCCGTCGGCGACGGTGACCACGAGGCGCCTCCCGCCGACCTCATCCGCCTCCGCGGCGAGCCGCTCGGCGGTCCCGGCTCGACTGCTCGCTTCGAGGACCTCGAGTCGCTCCTCGAGGTCGCGGTTCTTCTGGAGAAGGCGCTCTACCGCTTCCAGGGCCCCGTCTGCATTGGTCTTGAGCACGCCGGCGGTGGCGTCTAGTTGCTGCCGAAGCCGGCTCAGGTGGGCGTAGCCCGCCGCACCGGTGTAGGCCTCGACGCGACGCAGGTTGGCCCCGATCGACGACTCGTCGGTGAGCACCACCGGTCCGACCTGCCCGCTGGTGGCCACGTGGGTGCCGCCGCACAGCTCCAACGAGTAGCCACCGATGTCGATGACCCGGACGTGGTCGCCATAGTCCCCGTACTTCTCCCCGAAGAACGCGAGCGCTCCCATGGCGTCGGCTTCGTCGGGAGTCACCAGCCTGGCCTCGACCAGGGCGTTCTCGATCACCCGCTGGTTGGTGGCCTCTTCGACGATCGCCAACTCGTCCCGGGACAGGGAGAGGTGGTGGGTGAAGTCGAATCGCAGGCGATCGGGCTCGACCACCGAGCCCGCCTGCCGAACGTGCTCCCCCAGGACTTCGCGTAGCGCCCAGTGCAGTATGTGGGTACCGGTGTGGCTCTTGCGGATCCGCTCCCGCCGGTCGGCATCGACCTCGAGCTTCGCCGGCTGGCCGACTTCGACCGTGCCGGAGACGACGGTCGCCTCATGGCCGTGCAGGCCGTAGACCGCGTGCCTGGTGTCGCTGACCCGGAGTGTCCCGGTGGGGGTCTCGATGATTCCGGTGTCGCCCACCTGGCCACCCCGCTCGGCATAGAAGGTGCTCGCGTCGAGGAAGACCTCGACGTCGGCCCCGTCACCCGCGCTCTGCACCTGTTCGCCATCGAGCACGAGCGCCAGGATCGTGGCCTCGGTGTCCACGTCGGTGTAGCCCCGGAACTCGGTCGGACCCTCGGCATCCATGATGGTGCGGTAGACGCTCGTGTCGGCGGCCGCTGCCTTTGCCTTGCGGGCTTGGCGCGCCCGCGATCGCTGCGCCTCCATCTCGAACTCGAAGCCATCACGATCCACTTCGACGCCCGCCTCGGCCGCGATCTCCTCGGTCAGCTCGACAGGGAATCCGAACGTGTCGTGCAATTTGAAGGCGGTACCGCCGGGAAGGAGGTGCTCGTCGCCGAGGGCCTCGAGCTCGGCACTCAGGAGCGAGTGGCCCGACTCGAGAGTGCGCAGGAATCGCTCCTCCTCGCGCAACGCCGTCTCCACGATGCTGTCGGACGCTCCGGCGAGCTCCGGGTACGCCTCCCCCATCATCTCGACCGTCGCCTCGACCAGGCGCGGGGTGATCGGTTCTTTGGCGCCGAGCTGCCAGCCGTGACGCACGGCCCGGCGGAGGAGTCGCCGCAGCACATAACCCCTGCCCTCATTGGACGGCACGATCCCGTCGCCGATCATGAAGCTGAGAGAACGACCGTGATCGGCGAGAATCCGCAGGCTGACGTCGGACACGTCGCCCGTCCCGTATCGGGTCCCGGTCGCCGCCTCCCCCGCTTCGAGGACGGGGGCGACGAGATCGGTGAGGAAGGCGTTGTCCACCTCCTGGAGGAGCACGGCAATCCGCTCGAGCCCCGCACCGGTGTCGATGCTCTTCATGGGCAGATCGCCCACCACGTGATAGGGCTCGTCCTGGACGTACTGCATGAACACGAGGTTCCAGAACTCCATGAACCGCGACTCGTCGACGATGGGTCCCCCGGGCTCACCGTGCTCGGGCCCCCGGTCGTAGAACAGTTCCGAGGACGGCCCGGCAGGGCCGGCCACCCCCATCTGCCAGAAGTTGTCCCGGTCGCGACGCTGCACCCGATCCGGCGACACACCGACACCATCGATCCAGATCTCGGCGGCTTCGTCGTCGCTGTGATGAACGGTGAACCACAGCCGATCGGGATCGAACCCGAACACTTCGGTGGACACCTCGTACGCCCACGGGATCGCCCGCTCCTTGAAGTAGTCGCCGAACGAGAAGTTGCCCAGCATCTCGAAGAAGGACATGTGCCGCGCCGTCGTTCCCACGATGTCGATGTCGACGGTACGAACACACTTCTGTGAGGTAACCGCACGGGGATACGGCGGTGTCTCCTCACCGAGCAGGTAGGGCTTGAAGGGCACCATCCCGGCGACGGTGAGCAGCAGGGAAGGGTCGTTGGGCACGAGCGATGCCGAGGACACGACCTCGTGCTCCCGCGCCGCGAAGAAGTCGATGAAGGCGCGTCTGATCTCCGCGCCGGTCTTCGGTGTGGTGATCGCCGCCATGATCCGGGGAGGGTAGTGAGCTACCAGCTACCAGCTACCAGCCAACAGCCAACAGCCAACAGCCAACAGCCAACAGCCAACAGCCAACAGCCAGAGGATGTCTGGCTATGAGCCATGAGCTAAGAGCCATGAGCTACTCGCGGCTCTTCTTCCCCATCACCCGGTCGATCTCGGTGAGGCGGTCGGCGATCCGCGCCTCGGCCCCGCCTCGTTTCGGCCGGTAGATGATCCGATCGATGGCCTCGTCGGGGAGGTATTGCTGGGCGACCAGGCCCCCCTCGTGGTCGTGGGGATAGTCGTACCCGACGCCGTGGCCGAGGTCGGCCGCCGCGGAGAACCCGGTCGACCGCAGATGTGGCGGCACCGTCGACGACGGCGTCTCCTCGACGGCAGCAGCCGCCCTCCGCATCGCCTTGGCCACCGAGTTGGACTTCGGCGCCGTCGCCAGATACAGCGCGGCGTGGTGCAGGGCGTACGACGCTTCCGGCAGGCCGACGAAGGCAAGGGCGCGAACGGCGTTCACGGCGATGGCGAGCGCCGCCGGGTCGGCCAATCCGACGTCCTCGGACGCCAGGATCACCATACGACGGGCGATGAACTCGGGATCCTCGCCGGCGGAGAGCATCGTCTCCAGCCAGTAAACGGCGGCATCGGGATCGGACCCGCGCACGCTCTTGATGAAGGCCGAGATCACGTCGTAGTGCTGGTCGCCCTTCTTGTCGTATCGGACGATCCGACGCTGGAGCGCCTCTTCGACCTCGGGGAGGCCGATCCGGTCCGAGCCGGCCCCGGCGGCGAGTACCGCGGCGACCTCCAGAGCGTTGAGCGCCAACCGGGCGTCACCGCCGCTCCGCGTGGCCAGCGCGTCGCGAGCCTCCTCGGTGATCCCGATGGAACCGTGGACCCCGCGTTCGGCGTCGCCGAGCGCGGTATCGATCAGGCGGGCGACGTGCTCCGGGTCGAGCGACTCGAGCCGAAACAGGGTGCTGCGCGAGATCAGTGGCGAGTTCACTTCGAAAAAGGGGTTCTCGGTCGTAGCCCCGACGAGGATCACGAGCCCCGACTCCACACCGGGCAGCAGTGCGTCCTGCTGCGCCTTGTTGAACCGGTGGATCTCGTCGAGGAAGAGCACCGTCCGTCGCTCGTCGGTCTCCAGCCGCTCGGTGGCCCGGGCCAGCACCTCGCGGACGTCCTTGACGCCCGCCGAAGTCGCCGAGAGCTGCTCGAACGCGGCGGCACTCTCCGAGGCCACCAGCCGAGCCAGCGTCGTCTTCCCGGTCCCCGGCGGACCCCACAGGATCATCGAGATCGGCTTGCCGCTGCGCACCATGATCCCGAAGGCGGCGCCAGGCCCTAGGAGGTGTTCCTGTCCGACGACCTCGTCGAGGGTACGCGGGCGGATCCGAGCGGCGAGCGGCTCCACACTCGTGCGTCGGGCCTCGCGCTCGGCGGCGAAGAGATCTGTCTGGTCAGCCATCAGATATCACTCTGCCGTCGGTCAGACCACATCGGGATCCACGACGAGTCCCAGGCCCAGCTCTTCCAGCTGGGCCGCATCGACCGGGGAGGGGCTGCGGGTCAACGGGTCCGAGCCGCTCTGGGTCTTGGGGAACGGAATCACCTCGCGGATGTTCGGCTCGTTCTGGAGGATCGCCACCAGGCGGTCGATCCCGATGGCGAATCCGGCGTGGGGAGGAGTCCCGTATCGCAGGGCCTTCATGAACCAGCCGAAGCGCGACTCGGCCTCCTCATCCGAGATCCCGAGGATGTCGAAGACCTGTTTCTGCACCGCCGGGTCGTGGATCCGCTCGCTGCCTGATCCCAGTTCGCTCCCGTTGAGCACCAGGTCGTAGGCACGAGACAGCGACTCGGTCGGGCGCTCCGCCATCTCCTCCACGCTGTACGGCCTGGTGAAGGGATGATGCTCCGGAACGAGCTGGCCATCCGGAGTCGTGGCGAACGTCGGAAAGTCGACGACCCACAGCGGTTGGAGGTCGTCGTGCCCCTCCGGCTGGCCGAGGTCGAGCCGCAGCGTCCCGAGCACGGCGCGCACCCGCGCCGGAGCGTCGGCCACCACCAGGAGCAGATCGCCGGGCTTCGCCTCGAGGTCCGAGCGCATCGCCTGCTGGGCGCCGTCGTCCAGGAACTTGGCGACCGGTGACCGCAGCGTGCCGTCGTCCTCGACCACCGCCCACACGAGCCCCTTCGCCCCGAGTCCCTGGGCGCGCTCGACAAGGGCATCGAGCTGGGAACGCGATAGATCGCGGGTGCCGGCGTTGATCCCGGCGACGAACCCATCGTCGGCGAGCACAGAGGTGAACGCCTTGAACTCGCTGCCGGCGACGGCCTCCGACAAGTCCACGATCTTCATGCCGAAGCGGAGGTCTGGCTTGTCGGTCCCGTAGCGTGCCATCGCCTCGTGCCAGGTGAGCCGCGGAAATGGCGTGGTCAGCTCGACACCCCTCGACGACCGCACCACCTCCACGATCACCGCTTCCAGCGCCTCCAACACGTCGTCGCGGCCCCAGAAAGCGCCCTCGAGGTCGAGTTGGGTGAACTCGATCTGCCGATCGGAACGGAAGTCCTCGTCGCGATAGCAGCGCGCCACCTGGTAGTACCGCTCCACTCCCCCGACCATCAGAAGCTGTTTGAACAGCTGAGGCGACTGCGGCAGGGCGTAGAACGACCCCGGCTGGAGCCGGCTCGGTACCAGGAAGTCGCGCGCCCCCTCCGGCGTGGAACGAACCAGCGTCGGTGTCTCCACCTCGAGAAAGCCACGATCGGTGAGCGCCGAGCGCATGGCGGTGATCGCCTTCGACCGAGCCACCAGGTTGGCCGCCATCCTCGGCCTCCGCAGATCCAGATAGCGGTATTCGAGGCGGCGGGTCTCGTCGACGTCGATGCGATCTCCGATCTGGAACGGCAGCGGGTCAGCCGCCGACAGCACTTCGAGCATGTCGGCGCGGACTTCGATCTCACCGGTGGCGAGGTTCGGGTTGACCGTTCCTTCGGGGCGAAGGCCGACCACGCCTTCGACGGCGACACACCACTCGTCGCGCAGCGCCGTCACTCCCGGGTGCTCGTCCGGGTCGACGATCACCTGGATCAACCCTGAGGCGTCGCGCAGGTCGATGAAGGCGACGCCTCCGTGGTCCCGGCGGGTGGCGACCCAGCCACTGAGCCGCACGCGCCGGCCCTCGTCGAAGGCGCCGAGCTCGGTCGCCCGAGATCGCTTCAGCGGTTCTTCAGCCACTTCTGTGTCTCCTCCAGCGTCATCGTCGACTCCTCCCCGGAGGCAAGCCGCTTCACCGTCACCAGACCCTCATCCCACTCCGATCCGACCACGATCGCCGCGGTGGCCCGGCGCCGATCGGCGGCACGGAACTGCGAGCGAACCGACTTGCCCGACAGATCCAGGTCGGCGCTGAACCCGGCGCCGCGCAACGAGGACGCCACGGCGAGTGCCGCCTCGAGCCGCTCTGCTCCGGTCCACACCACGAAGGCGTCGAGTGCCGGCGCGTCGACGACGTCGGGCATGGCCAGCACGACGCGATCGACGCCCATCGCCAGTCCGACCCCGGGCGTCTCGGATCCGCCGAGCATGGCCGCAAGTGGGTCATACCGGCCTCCCCCACCGAGAGCCGACTGGGCGACCCGGTACGAGGCCGCCTGGTACTCGAACACCGTCCGGTTGTAGTAGTCGAGGCCGCGTACCAGTCGCGGGGCGGCGACGAAGGGGATTCCCTGTCGGCGCAGCCCGACCTCGACGGCGGCATGGTGAGTTGCCGCCGCCGATCCGAGGTGGTCGATCGGCACCGGCGCACCCTCCAGCACCGCGTCGTCCTGCTTGCTGTCGAGAGCACGTAGCGGGCTGGTGTCGATCCGCCGGGCCGCTTCGGACGATAGATCCTCCCGACGCTCGTCGAGGAACCGGTACAACAGGTCGCGATAGGCGACCCGGTCCTCGGGGTCGCCTATCGAGTTGAGCAGGACGGAGGCATCGGCGATGCCACAGGCTTGGAGACACCGGTACCCGACCTCGATGACCTCGACGTCGGCCTCGGGGGACGGCTCCCCGATGTACTCGACCCCCACCTGGAAGAACTGGCGGCGACGCCCGGCCTGCGGCTGCTCGTACCGGAACATGGGGCCGGCATAGGAGACCTTGAGGATCTCGTCACCGCCGCGGTCCAGGTGGGCCCGCACCACCGACGCCGTCGCCTCGGGCCGCAGCGTCAGCGAACGCCCGCCGCGGTCCTCGAAGGTGTACATCTGCTTCTCGACGACGTCGGTCTCCTCTCCGACCCCCCGGGCGAAGAGCTCTGTGTGCTCGAAGATCGGCGTGAAGACGAGCTGGTACCCGTACCGCTCGGCCAGTTCGTCGAAGGTGCGCAGCACCGTACGCCACCGTTCTGACTCGGGTGGAAGGATGTCGTCGGTTCCCTTGGGGGCGCGCGGGATCACTGTCGGAAGGCCTCGAGGAACGGGTTCGTCTGCAGCTCGGTCGCAAGGGTAGTGGTGGGTCCATGGCCGGGAAAGACGACGGTGCGCGCCGGGAGGTCGAGCACCCGGTCTTCCATGGAGCGCATCAGCGCTTCATGGTCTCCACCGGGGAGGTCGGTCCTGCCGATCGAGCCGGCGAACAGGTGGTCCCCAGTGAACAGCGCCTGCTGATCGCGGAGATGAAACACGCAGTGCCCGGGGGTGTGCCCGGGCGTGTGGACAACTTCGATGCGCAGATCGGCGACGTCGAGGATCTGGCCGTGGGCGAGGGGCGCGTACGACGGGGGTTGTTCGTAGTCGCCGGGTGGGACGCTCCCCCAGAAGGCTTCCAGCAGCCGCTGCGGCTCCTCGGCCAGGAAGGCATCGTCGGGATGCAGGTACACCTCAGCGCCGTGGCGAAGGGCCACCGCACCCGCACCGCCGACGTGGTCGACGTGGCCGTGCGTGACCAGGACCGCCTCGATACTCAGATCGTGGGCCGCGGCGAGGGCATCGATCCCATCGGCATCCGGCGCCGGGTCGATGACGACGGCGGGTCCTCCCGGGCCGCGGGCGAGCACCCACGTGTTAGTGGCGAAGAGCCACAGGATCGCGCGTTCGATCAGCACCGGGCCAGGGTACGCCTCGGCGGGATGACCGGGGTACGCCCCAGCGGGATGATCAGCGCAGCTCGGTCCATTCGGCGAGGCTGCCGTAGACCGTGACCGGCGTCATGAACGAGGTCGCCAGCGAGCCTTCGGTCACGATCACGGCATTGCCGGAGACCGACGAAGTAGACACCGGCGATCCGACCGTGTCGCACGCTTCCTGAGCGACGAACGAACCCTCGATCGAAACGTTGCCGGTATACAGGATCTGCTCGTGGGCGGCGATCACGGCCGCCGAGTGGACGATCTTGCCGTTGCCGGAGGCGGTGATGTCACGACCGGCGACGAGCAGCAGGTTGTTCGGCTCCAGGGCAGTCGACGGCTGGTAGGTGCCCATCGCGAGGCCGCCCGACGTCGAGATGTCGCCACCCAGGTTGTTGGGGCACTCCCCGGAGGACGAGGCGATGATGAGCACCCGCCACAGATCGGTCGCGCTGCCGGCATTGCCACTGATCGAGACCGAGCCGTGGTGGATGTAATACGAGCCGTCGTACTTGGTGTTGCCGTCGCGGCTCCACGAGGCTATGCCGTCAGTGGTGCTGTTGTGACTGAACGAGCGGTACGACCCGGTGGCGAGCTCATGGCCGGTGCACGGAGCGGCGCCGGCGGAGCTGCCGAGCGTCGGGTGAGCCGGACCGGCACGGACCGTTCCACCGGGGCACAGGTCGTACTCGGAGAGATACCAGAGGTCCTCGGGGATGATCTCGGGGATCTCCTGCAGCGGGCGATCGAAACGCTCCGACGGAGCCGGGCAGAACCCGAAGATCTGGACGTTGCTGCCCATGTCGCCGCCGCCGGACGAGGTCACGCACCCGGTCCAGAAGGTGACATTGCCGGACACCGAAATGTAACCATTGGCATGGGCTGAGGCGGCGTTGTTACCCATCACCTCGGGATCGCCGAAGTCAGGCTGCCCGGAGATGGTGAGGTTCGCGCCGCTCAGAAAGGCGTACGACGCATCCCAGGACATGCTGACGATTTGACCCGACCCGAGGATGCTGCCCACGACGCGAACCCGGCGGCTGGCGTCGTCGCGGCCGTCGCAGTAGCCCACCCCGTAGAGCACGATGGACCCTGCGCCTCGCAGGAATACGCCCTCACCTTCGGGAAATTGGAGGACGGCGGTCTCCGCCGCGAGGTCGGCGGCGTCGACGGCAGCGGCGCGCTCGTCACTGGTCCCGACGAACGATGAGGGCACGTAGGTGTCGGTGGCGAACGAATGGTCGGCATCTATCTGGGCCGCACCCCAGTTGAGTGCGGATTCGGCCGAGTCGAGGGCGGCCTCCCAGCAGGAGTCGGCCGCCGCGTTGCCGAACTGGGCCGACCCGCGGCTCATCACCATCGCGGTGACGAGGGACAGGGTCGCGCCGAACATGATCACGCCCAGCACGCCGATGCCCGCGTCGTCAGTCCGCCGGGCCATGCGATACCAGCCACGTACAGTGGTCATACCACTACTGTCGGTATCCGGAGGGAAGAACTTGAGAGGAATTCAGCGGACTTCCGTCTACTCCTGAGCGCCCGTGATCGGCTCGGACCCGCAGGCATCCCCCGGCAGCGGACCATCGAGGCTGATCGTCGGATTCCCACTGATCTGATTGGTCTCGACCGGCGACCCCGGGGGGTGGCACTCGGAAACGGGGGATGAGGGCTCCCGCCACTGTGGCGGCGCCCATCGCTAGTGCTGCACCGGCGCCTCCTCCCGGAGGTGCCGGGTCACGGGGCGTTTCTGAGGAAGATCTCCGTCTGGATGGAACGGGTGCCGTCGCTCGACCCCACGGCGGCGGTGAGCTCGATGCCGATCCGGCGGATTTCGCCCACCGCGGCGGCATCGAAGGTGAAGCCGCTCGAGCCAGCGACCAGGTTGGACACTACGGAGCTCGATGCTCCGGCGTTGGTCGATCGGACCAGTGACCCGCCGGTCGTGATCTCCCAGGTGATCGTCTCTCCGAGATCGACGATGCCATCGGCGTCCTCGTCGAGCCAGAAGGTCACCGACGAGGCCGACGCACCGGTCAGCTCGGTGATGGCGCGCAACTCCCGGGTCAAACGCTCCTTGGCGTGCCTGAGATCCTGGACGGCGCGGTCATCATCGCGGTGCAGGTTGGCGGATCGCATCGCCGTGGTCATGCCGGCGACCAGCGCGGTGGCGATGAACGACATGAGCAGCATCGAGACCATGAGCTCCACCAGGGTCATGCCGCCCTCCCCCCGGAGGAGTTTGGAGCGAAAGCGGTTCATCGCGTCGACACCTCGGCGATCAGCGTGGCCGCCCGATGGGTGAACGTGGCGTCGCCGTGCTGCCAGGTGATGATCACCACCACGCGACGAAGGCCAAGACCGGCGTCGGTGACGTACTGCCATACGGTGTAGTCCGTCGTGTCGACGCCCTCGTAAAGCAAGGGTCGGATGGCGCCCGATCCGGACACCACCAGGGTCTCGTCCGCCGTGAGACCGGCCTCTCCGGCGAGGAGTACCGTCCCGCCGCTGCCGGTGTGCGGGGACTCTGCCGGCACGTAGGTCATGGCGAGTTGGACCCACACCTGCGACCTAGCGAACTCGAGATGCTCGACGCCGAGCGCCGTCGCCGACTGATTGGCGTGGGTCAGGCGGGACCCCCGGAAGGCGGCGGTCATGGACCCGGCGAAGGCGGCCATGATGATGATGGCAATGAGGCTCGCCACCAGGGCTTCGATCAGGGTGAAGCCATCGTCGTCGCGCAGGGAGCGCGCAGGTCGGGTCATGCCGTTGTATCGGCCGCCCCTCAACGCTTCTTGACCAGAGATCCGAGACTCAGCCGCCCGGTACCAGCCGGTAGGCGTCGTACACGCCCTCCACCTTCTTCATCTCGACGATCGCCCGATCCAGCGTCGCCGTATCCGAGAGCTCGATCTCGAATCGCAGCACGGCCACCCGATCGCGGTTGGTCAGCGACGACGACGACACGATGTTGGCGCCTAGGTCCGACAGCGCCGTGGTCACGTCACGGAGAAGCCGCGGTCGATCGAGAGCCTCCGCCTGCACCGCAGCCCGGAAGGCACCCGACTGCTCGGCCCCCCACCCGACCTCGATCATTCGCTCGGCCCGCTCCCCCAGCGACTCCATGTTGGTGCAATCCGCCCGGTGAATGGACACCCCGCGACCGACGGTGACGAACCCGACGATCGCATCACCGGGCAAGGGCGAGCAGCACCGAGCGACCGTCACCAGCATGTCGTCGAGGCCTTCCACCGTGAGGTTCCCCACCGGCGTCCGCAGCGCGGGCTCCCCCTGAATCGCCTCGTCGATCATCTCGTCTGCCTCGTCGGGACGCACCAGTCGGACGAGGCGGGACACCACGGTCTGGGGTTGGACGTTGCCCTCGCCGATCGCCTGGTAGAGAGTGTCGAGGTCGCGCATGCCCAGGGCGGTCCCGACCTCGGCGAGGAAGCGGTCCCGCTTGGAGGCCCCCAATCCCAGACCCTCTCGGCGGACCAGCTTTGTCAGCGTCTCCTTGCCCTCGACGATCGCCTGCTCTCGCCGCTCCCGGGTGAACCACTGACGGATCTTGGCCGCCGCCCGCGACGTGCGGACGAAGGCGAGCCAGTCCCGGCTGGGACCGTCCGTCTTGGACGTGATCACCTCGACGATGTCGCCCGAGGCGAGACGAGTCGAGAGCGGGACGAGGCGCCCGTTGACCCGAGCTCCGGTCGTACGGTGCCCCACTTCGGTATGCACCGAGTAGGCGAAGTCCACGGGGGTCGCCCCCTGCGGGAGCGTCTTGACGTCACCGTTCGGCGTGAGGACGAACACCTCGTCCTGGTACAGATCGAGTTTCAGACCGGCGAGGAAGTCGGACGGGTCCTCGTACTCCTCCAACGTCTCCATCAGGTCTGCCAGCGAAGGGAGCGCGTCGCCGCCCCCCTCCTTGTACCGCCAGTGAGCGGCGATCCCCTGCTCGGCGCGATCGTGCATCTCCTGGGTCCGGATCTGTACCTCGAGGGGCTTCCCGTCCGGGCCTACCACCGTCGTGTGGATGCTCTGGTACAGGTTGAACTTGGGCATCGCTATGTAGTCCTTGAAGCGACCCTGCACCGGAGGCCACCTCGTGTGCACCGTCCCCAGCGCCGCGTAACAGTCCCCCACGTCCTTGGTGATGATGCGAACACCGATGAGGTCGTGGATCTGATCGAAAGTCAACCCGCCGTCGACCATCTTGCGGTAGATGGAATAGATGTGCTTCGGGCGACCGGTGACCTCTGCCGACACCCCGCTGTCGGCGAGGAGCCGTTCGATTTCGGACGTGACCTCCGCCAGGAATGCGTCGCGCTCGGGTGCCCGTGCCTTCAGCAGCTCGACGACCTCTTCGTAGCGCTTGGTGTGGAGGATGCGGAAGCAGGCGTCCTCCATCTCGTGCTTGATCTCCTGGACCCCCAGGCGGTGGGCCAGCGGGGCATAGATCTCGAGGGTTTCGGCGGCCACCCGCTCCTGGTGTTCCGGGGGCAGCGGGTGGATGGTCCTGATGTTGTGGAGTCGATCGGCGAGTTTGATGAGGATGACCCGCACGTCGCGAGCCATGGCGATGACCATCTTGCGAATCGTCGCCGCCTGCTGCTCCTCACGGTTGGAGAAGGAGACGCGATCGAGCTTGGTGACGCCGTCGATGAGGGCCGCCACCGTGGAGCCGAACTCCTTGGTCACGTCGTCGAGCGTCATCTCGGTGTCCTCGACGGTGTCGTGGAGCAACGCCGCGGCGACGGTCTCCGCGTCTAAACCGTACCCGGCGAGGATCCCGGCGACGGCCAGGGGATGGGTGATGTAAGGCTCGCCGCTCTTGCGGAACTGGTCGGCGTGGCTGGCTCGAGCCAGTTCATAGGCGCGGTGGATGAGGCGATCCGGCTCGCCGGGATGGTGCCGCCGGTATAGGCTCAGCACCGGCTCCAGCTCGGCGATGACGGCGTCGTCCGGTCGCGCCACCCTTTCAGCCATGCTCCGCCTTCGGTGCCCTCATCGCATGATTGTAAGGGAGCCAGGTCAGACGGCAGACGGCGCCACGCCGCAAGCTGCACGCTGGCGGGCCGAAGCCCGCCACTCACCGACTCTTGCGGCGCTTCCGGGGTGGGCGAGGTATGGCCGTCCCGGTCGACGGGATGCGTGGCCGGTCGCCAGCATCCGCCGGGGTAGCCCTGACCGGCGCGGTGGTACCGGCCTTGCGATCGAGACGCAGCCGGACCCGCTGCCACCGATCCTCGCGCTCGCCCCAAGCGGCATAGAGGGGTCCGGCGACGAAGAGCGTCGAGTAGGTGCCGATGGCGATACCGATGAGCAAAGCCACCGCAAACGCACGCAGCGTGGTGGCGCCGAGGAGAAACGCCCCCACCAGGAGCAGACTGACGATCGGCACCAGCGTGGTGAGGGTGGTGTTGATCGATCGCATGAGGATCCCGTTGAACGACTCGTTGACGATCGACGTCAGCGTTTGCCGATCGCCTCGCTCCTTCACCGACTCGAGGACCCGGTCGAACAGGATGACCGTGTCGTACAGCGAGTACCCGAGCACGGTCAGTACGGCGATGACGGTCGCCGGCGACACCTCGAGCCCCACGATGGCGTAGATCCCCGCCGTCGCCAGCAGGTCGTGCAACAGGGCCGCTATCGCCACCAGGGCCATCTTCCACTGCAGACGCCAGGTCATGTACAGGGCGGCAACGGCGAGGAAAACGATCAAAGCCCGGATGGCTGCATCGGCGATCTGCCGCCCGAAGGTGGGACCCACCGACTGCCGACCGGCGTCGGAGGGATCGGACCCGGTGACCCCGGCGAGTGCCTCGACCAGCGCCTGCTCGCGGTCGGCGTCCAGGCGGGTGGTCTGGACACGCATCTCGGTGCCCCCACCCGACTCCTGCACTCGCGCCCCGGTGATCCCGAGGGCGTTGACCCGGTCGCGCACCTCGGCGACCGAGGCCCCGTCCGGGTTGGCGATCGTCACCACCGTTCCGCCCTGGAAGTCGACACTCAGATCGAACCCGCCACGCAGGGCGAACACTCCGGCAGAGACCAACAGCAGGATGGCGGACAGCGCGAACCACCGGCGACGCGACGCAACCACGTCGAACGTGGTGCGCCCCCAGTAGAGGTCGGTGAACAGGCTCATCGGACCGACTCCTCGGGGTGCCCAGTGGCCCCGCGGATGCTGAACCGGCCGCCGTCGCCGAGGCGGGTCCTGGCGAGCAGCGACACCGCCGGGCGCATGTATGCGACGCTGATGAACAGCGAGGCCACGGTGGCGATACCGAAGGCGAGAGCGAACCCCTTCACCGAGGCGGTTGCCAGCAGAAACAGGAGCACCGAGCCGACGAGGGCGAGGGAGCTGGCGGTGACGATCGTCCGCAGCGCCCTTCCGTAGGCGTGGTCGATCGCGGCGCGCAGCGACCTGCCGCGCTGCACTTCTTCCTTGATGCGTTCGAAGTACACGATGTAGGCGTCGCTGCTGATGCCGATCGTGACGATGAGGCCGGTGACCCCGGCCATCGTGAGCGTCACCCCGCGCCAGGCTCCGAGCAGCGAGAGCACGGTGAGCACCAGGGCAGCGAACACGAACAGACCGACGACGCTCACCAAACCGAGAGCCCGGTAGTAGAGCAGCAGCATGATCGAGACGAGTGCGAGGCCGATGGTGCCGGCGATGATCCCGGCGCGCATCGAGTCCGCCCCGAGGGTCGCCGAGACCGACTGGACACTCACCTGCTCGAGCGCGACGGGAAGGGCGCCATACCGCAGGACCACGGACAGCTCCTGAGCGTCCGTCTGCGGGTTGCCGCCGCTACCGATGCTGATGATCGCCTCACCGCCGGGGATCCCTACGTTGGGATCGACGTCGGTGCCCAGAGGCGGAGCCGACTGGATCGTCGCGTCGAGCACGATGGCGATTTGCCGCCTGGGATCACCGAACCCGAAGCGGGCGAGCTCACGCGTCATGTCCTGGAACTGCTGGGCGCCGAGGGAATCGAAGCGCAGCGACACCACCCACTGACCGACGGCCGAGCCCCGACTGTTGGCGAAGAACTCGGCCCTGGCGTCACTGAGGTTCGCTCCGAGGACCCGTGCGGGGGCAAGGTGATAGACGATGCCACCTCCGGTGGCGAAGTCGGTGGCAAGGAACGCCTCGAGCTCCGGGGCGGGGCTCACGGTGAGTCCACTCTGTCGGTCCACACAACCGGGCTGGTCTACCTCGTCACACCAGGTCACCCCCTCGGGCAGCACGATGTCTGCGGTGAGCTCCTCGAGGTCGAGCATCGTGGTGGTCGTGGTGTCGTCAGGGTTGGTGGTCGTGGTGGTGGGCGGCGCCGTGGTCGTCGTCGTCTCGTCGTCGTCCGGCGTCGTGGTGGTGGTGGTGTCCTCGGGTGGCACCTGCAAGAAGAGTGGGCTCAGTCCCGGGACCGGACTCACGTCGAGCACCGGGCGGAACTCCAGGCGGCCGGTGGTCCCGACCGCAGCCAGGGCCCGATCGCGGTCGGTCACCCCCGGGAGCTGTACCTCGATGTTGCGCTCCCCCAGCACCGAGATCTCTGGCTCCTGCACATCACCGAGGGCTTCGATGCGCCTCCGCATGATCTCGACGGCAGTGTCCAGGACGTCGGCTTCGGTGTCCTGTGGAGCTTCGAGGACCACCGAGAACCCACCCTGAAGGTCCAATCCCAGCCGGGGAGGGACGTCGAGCGCCAGCGTCGCCGCCAAACCACCGAACACGGTGGTGAGCGTCAATAGCAGTGTGATGACCGAGGCCCGACGCGACATCCGGCTAGGCGCTCACCTTGCCGGCCAGGGCGCGCTTGGCGACCCGCAGCCGACCGCCCCCTTCGACCGCGATCACTGCCGTGGCCTCGTCGATCGACTCGATCACCCCATAGATGCCGCCGATCGTCTGGATCTCGTCTCCGACGGCGAGGGCCCCGACGAGCGCTTCATGGCGCTTCATGCGGGTCCGCTGGGGTCGAATCATCAGGAAATAGAAGAGTCCGCCGATGACCACGGCGTAGATGACGAGCGTGGCCCAACCGGACGCCGCCGGTTCGGCTACCTCACCCGCGAGAATGCTGAACATCCGTCCTCCGGAGATCGAAGCGATGCGACTCGATGAGCCGCGGCCGGTCAGCCTAGCGGTCTCCCGCTGGGTTGGCCCTCGACCGGGTGAGGGCGGCACGATAGGCGCCGAGAGCGCCTCCGATGATCGCCGCTCGGGTCCCGGCCATCACCCCGAGCGTGTAGGCGAGGTTGTGGATGCTCAACAGTTGCATACCGAGGAGCTCACCCGTCATGTGCAGGTGCCGCAGGTAGCCGATGCTGTAGGCGGCACAGGTCGAACAGCCGCAGTCCGGGTCGATCGGGCGGTTGGCGGTGGCGAGGTCGGCCCGCCTGATCGAATAGTCCCCGAGGCGGCTGAGCACCTTGCCGTGCCGGGCGAGTCGGGTGGGCCAGACGCAGTCGAACAGGTCACACCCTCGCTCCACGGCATCGAGGACCCCTTCGGTGTCCCCCAGCCCCATGACGTAGCGGGGCTTGTCGCCGGGCAGCTCGCCACACACCACGTCGAGGGCGGCGTTGCGATCCTCCGTCGACTCGCCCACGCTGAGACCACCGATCCCGAACCCTGGGAACCCGAGTTCGGCGGTCTTCCGGGCACTCTTGGCCCGCAATTCGTCGTCGACCCCGCCCTGGACGATGCCGAACAGAGCCTGATCCTCCCGCCGATGCGCCGCCACGGCGCGCTCCGACCACCGCAGCGTCCGCGCCATCGCCTCGGCCACGGCCTGACGGTCAGCCGGCAGCCCGACCAGATGATCGAACACCATGACCACGTCGGCTCCCAGGCCCTCCTGGATCTCGATCGACGACTCCGGAGTGAGGCGCACCTTCGCACCGTCGTACACCGAGCGAAACGTCACGCCGTCCTCGTCGATCGTCGGATCCAGGGAGAACACCTGGTACCCACCCGAGTCGGTGAGGATCGGCCCGTCCCACGCCATGAACTCGTGGAGGCCCCCGAGCGCGGAAACCACGTCGACGCCGGGTCGGAGCATCAGGTGATAGGTGTTGGCCAGGACCATCTGGGCTCTCACCTCCCGCAGATCGCGATGGTCGAGCCCACGAACCGTGCCCCGGGTGCCCACCGGTATGAAGGTCGGGGTCTCCACCCGGCCGTGGGTGGTGTCGAGGATCCCCGCCCGGGCGCCGTCGTCGGTGGCGACGGTGTTGAACGAGATGGGTCCCGTCATCGGCTGCGCTGGGCGAGCATCGCATCGCCGAAGGAGAGGAATCGATACCCGCGGCTCAGCGCCGTCTCGTATGCCGACCGCCACGCCTCGCCCATGAAGGCGCTGACGAGAACGATCAGGGTGGAGGCGGGCACGTGGAAGTTGGTGACGAGCAGGTCGACCACCCGAAAACCGTACCCGGGCTGGATGAACAGATCGGTGCTTCCGCTGAAACGGCCGAGTGCTGCCCCCGCTGCGGCGGACTCGAGTGCTCGCACGACCGTGGTCCCGATGGCGACCACGCGGCCCCCGTCGCGGCGCGCCGCGCCAACCGCGGCGACGGTCTCATCGGGTACATCGGCGTGCTCCGAGTGGATGTCATGGTCGGCGACACGCTCGACTGAGATCGGGCGGAAGGTATCGAGCCCCACCTTCAGATCCACCGAGGCCACCGACAACTGGCGAGCGCCGAGGGCGGAGATGAGGTCGCGGGTGAAGTGGAGGCCGGCGGTGTGTGCGGCCGCCGAGCCCGGGCTGGTGCCGTAGACCGTCTGGTAGCGCTCTTCGTCGGCGAGCTCGCCATGGAAGTACGGCGGCAGCGGCAGGCTCCCGGCTCGCGCCATTGCCTCCTCGAGGCTCCCGACCACCGGTACCAGCACGCCCTGGCCGTCCACCGGATCGCCTCGTAGGACGACCACGGTGTCCCCGAAAGCAAGGCGATCGCCGTCGTGGAGTCGTCGGGTAGGTCGCATGATCGCCTCCCACGACCCGTCGGCAGCCGACCGCAGCAGCAGGGCCTCGATACGGCCACCGGAGGGCTCGCGGCGCCCTTCGAGACGCATCGGACTCACCCTCGTCCGGTTGATGACCACGATGTCCCCGGGTTCGAGCAGGTCCGGCAGCTCGCGGAACGTGTGGTCGGTCAGGTCCCGCGTGTCCAGCAGCCGCGAGGCGTCCCGAGGCTCCACCGCTGACTGGGCGATGGCGGATTCGGGGAGGTAGTACGAGAAGTCAGAGGTTCTCACCCGGCCATTCTGGCCGGGCGCAATTCGCGATTCGCGATTCGCGATTCGCAAGACACGCTCGCAACCGGCAGCGGGCAACCGGCAACCGGCCCTAGAACAGTGCCTCTCCCCCAGGGCGCTGAGGCTCCTCGAGGCCGAGGTGTCGGTAGGCGAGCGGCGTGGCCACCCGGCCACGGGGCGTGCGCTGCAGGAAGCCCATCTGCAGGAGGAAGGGCTCATAGGCGTCCTCCACCGTCTGAGGCTCCTCGGAGACGGCGACGGCCAGGGTCGACAGCCCGACCGGACCACCCCCGAACTTGTGGATGATCGCCTCGAGGATCGCCCGGTCGACCCGGTCCAGGCCGATCGCGTCGACTTCGAAGACCTCGAGTGCCCTGATCGCGGTGTCGACGTCGGCCTCGCCGGTGCCACGCGCATCGGCGAAGTCCCGGACCCTGCGCAGGAGCCGGTTGGCAACCCTCGGCGTCCCCCGGGACCTGGAGGCGATCACCCGGGCCGCCTCCCCGGCGACCCCCACGGAGAGGAGCGGGGCCGATCGTCGGACGATCTCCTCGAGCTCCCCTTCCGGGTAGTAGTCGATGCGGGCCACGTAGCCGAACCGGTCCCGGAGCGGAGCCGACATCCTTCCGACGCGGGTGGTGGCGCCCACCAGGGTGAACGGCGGCAGGTCGAGCCGGATCGACGCGGCACCGGCGCCCTTGCCGACCACGATGTCGAGCTGGAAGTCCTCCATGGCCGTGTACAGGATCTCCTCGACGACGCGCGGCAACCGATGGATCTCGTCGATGAACATCACATCGCCCGCCTCGAGGTTGGAGAGGATGGCGGCGAGATCGCCGGCCCGCTCCAGCGCGGGCCCTGAAGTCACCCGGAGTCGGGTCCGCATCTCGGCGGCGATGATGGCGGCGAGGGTCGTCTTGCCCAGACCCGGCGGACCGCTGAACACGATGTGATCGAGCGGGTCGCCGCGGCCGCGGGCCGCCTCGATGAGGATGGAGAGGCGCTCCTTGAGATCCGCCTGACCGACGAACTCGCTGAGCGACGTCGGCCGGAGTCCCGCCTCGAAGGCGACGTCCTCGTCGTTGGCGCCGGCGGCGAGCAGTCCCTCTTCCCTCATCGCCCACCCATCTTCTGAAGGGCGGCACGAAGCAGATCCTCGACGTCGATCGAGGTGTCGAGCCCTTCGAGAGCCTCATGGATCTCGCCGGTCGTGTAGCCGAGACCCTCGAGCGCCCGCCGCACCGCCGAGACCCCGCCACCGGCCTCCACATGGACCACCCCGGCGTCGAGGCGGGACCGCAATTCGATGATCAGCTTCTGGGCGGTCTTGCCGCCGATCCCGGGCACCGCGGTCAGCGCGTCGGCATCGCCGGAGTGCACCGCGGCCCGGATCTGATCCGTGGTCATCGTCGCCAGCATGGCCACCCCCAGCTTGGGACCCACCCCCTGCGTGGCGACGAGCACCCGGAACAGGTCGCGCGTCGCTTCGGTGGTGAACCCGTAGAGCGCCATCTGATCCTCACGGACGTGGAGGTGTGTGTGCACCACGACCTCCTCCCCCACCGGCGGAAGGTCACCGATTTCGCGCGACGGCATCGCCACCTCGTGTCCTACGCCGCCGACATCCACCAGGACCCAGGCACCGCGCCGAGCGGCGAGCACGCCACGCAGCCGACCGATCACGATCCACCCCGCACCGCGAGACGCAACGGAGCGGCCTGGGCGTGGCAGAGGGCGACGGCCAGGGCGTCATAGGCATCGGCGGGGGCACCACCCGTAGGGACTCCCAGGCGTCGGCTCACCATCGTCTCCACCTGAGCCTTGCCGGCGCGACCGCTCCCGGTCACGGCTCGCTTGACGGCCGTCGGGGTGTATTCGTAGACCGGAATCCCGGCCACCGCCGCGGCCAACATCACCACTCCCGAGGCTCGCCCCACCGCCATCGCCGTCTGGAGGTTCCGATTGACGAAGACCTCTTCGATCGCCAGCTCCTCGGGTGCGTGCTCGACGATCAGACCGACCACATCGGCATGCAACTCGGCCAGCCGACTGGCGACGGGGGCAGCCGGATCGGTGCGAATCGTCCCGGCGGCGACGACCTTCACGCTGGCGGCGCGGACGTCGACGACCCCGTACCCGGTCGTCGACAGCCCGGGGTCGATCCCGAGGACAAACATATGTTCGATAGTGTACCCGGCGACCGGCCCCCGTCCAGGGATTCGATTGGGACCGCGCTGCCTCAGCCGGCAACCGCCTCCAGCACCTCGTCGGAGAGCTCGAAGTTGCCGTACACCGCCTGCACGTCGTCCAGGTCCTCCAATGCATCCACCAGACGGAGCACCGAGCGCGCCGTCGCTTCGTCCAGGGGCACCGTCACCGTCGGGATCCTGGTGATCTCCGCGGTCTCGACTCCGAAACCGCCGGACTCCAGCGCCGACCGCACCGCGGCGAAGTCGCCGACCTCGGTGATCACCTCCACCTGGTCCCCCGAGGCTCGGATGTCGTCCGCTCCGGCGTCGATCACCGCCGCCATGACCTCGTCCTCGTCGCCGGCGACGAGGAAGTACCCCTTGGTCTCGAACAGGTAGGCCACCGAACCGGGCTCGCCGAGATTGCCCCCGTGTCTGGTGAAGGTCGAGCGGGTATCGGAAGCGGCCCGGTTGCGGTTGTCGGTGAGCACCTGGACGTACAGGGCCACTCCCCCCGGGGCGTAGCCCTCGTACCAGATCTCGTCGTAGACGGCACCCTCGACCTCACCGGTCCCTCGCTTGATCGCCCGGTCGATGTTGTCGTTGGGCATGGAGTGGCCCTTGGCCTTGTCCATCGCCTGCGAGAGAGCGGCATTCGCCGCCGGGTCGCCCCCACCCTCCCGGGCGGCCACCTCGATGGCCCGGGCGAGCTTGGCGAAGATCTTCCCCCGCTGGGCGTCCTTCGCCCCCTTCTTGTGCTTGATCGTCGACCACTTGGAATGGCCACTCACGGGCGCGACCTCCTGGCGTCAGACGTGCGAGGGCGGGCCAGCTGTCCCACACGCCGCGGGGCGCAAGCGCAATTCGCAATTCGCAATTCGCAATAGAAGCCCGCATGGTGCCTGGTCGGGTCTTGCGATTCGCGAATCGCGAATCGCGAATCGCGAGGCGTCAGCCTCATCGCTCCATCCCCAACAACATCTCGTGCACCCGGGTCTCCCCCGCCACCTCCGGATGGAACGAGGTGGCCAGGATGTTGCCCTGGCGGACCATCACCGGGTGATCGTCGACGGTGGCCAGCACCTCGACCGCCTCGCCGTACTTTTCGATCCAGGGAGCCCGAATGAACACGGCGCGCACCGGCCCGTCCACGCCAGTGACCGTCAGATCGGCCTCGAAGGACATGTCCTGGCGTCCGAAGGCGTTGCGCTGGACGATCACGTCGAGGACTCCGAGCTGCACCTGCGGCCGCGACTCGGTGGTGCCGGTCGCCAGAAAGATCATCCCCGCGCAGGTGCCGAGCACGGGGAGTCCGTCGGCGATCGCATCACGCAGCGGCTCGACCAGGCCGTATCGATCGGCGAGCAGACCGATCGTCGTCGACTCCCCGCCCGGAAAGACGAGGGCCTGGATGCCGTCGAGGTGTTCCGGCAGCCGGACCTCCACGATTTCGGTGCCGAGGGATTCCAGCACCGCGATGTGCTCGCGGAAATCGCCCTGCAGGGCGAGGACGCCTACCCGCATCACCAACCCCGGTTCTGGAGCCGTTCCTCGGGTGACAGAGTGTCGATCTCGATCCCGACCATCGGCTCGCCGAGCCCTCGGGACACCTTGGCGAGGATCTGGGGGTCCTTGAAGTGGGTGACCGCGTCGACGATGGCCCGACCGCGGGCCGCCGGGTCCCCCGACTTGAAGATGCCCGAACCCACGAACACGCCGTCACAACCGAGTTGCATCATGAGGGCGGCATCAGCCGGTGTGGCCAGCCCGCCGGCGGCGAAGTTGACCACCGGCAGTCGGCCGGTCTCCGCCACCTCCTGGACCAGATCGAACGGGGCACCGAGGTCCTTGGCCGCGCCCATCAGCTGTTCCGGATCCATCGAGTGGACACGCCGCAGCCCATCGTTCATGGTGCGCATGTGTCGAACTGCCTCGACGACGTTGCCGGTGCCGGCCTCGCCCTTGGTGCGAATCATCGCGGCTCCCTCACCGATACGACGCAGGGCCTCGCCGAGGTCGCGGGCACCGCACACGAAGGGCACGGTGAACGCCCACTTGTCGACATGATGCGCTTCGTCGGCGGGTGTGAGCACCTCGCTCTCGTCGATGTAGTCGACACCGAGCGCCTGGATGATCTGTGCCTCGACGAAATGTCCGATGCGGACCTTGGCCATCACCGGGATGGAGACGGCTTCCATGATCTCTTCGACCTTCGTCGGGTCCGCCATGCGGGCCACTCCGCCGTCGCGACGGATGTCGGCAGGTACCCGTTCCAGGGCCATGACGGCGACCGCTCCAGCCTCCTCGGCGAGCTTCGCCTGCTCGGCGTTGGTGACGTCCATGATCACGCCACCCTTGAGCATGTCCGCCAACCCGCGCTTCACGCGGTCGGTTCCGCGCTCCATCGAGGCTCCTTCGTCGATCTGACCACCGAGTGTACCGCCGTGGGCGCGTAGCGCTCAGCGGCGGGCGGCGAGGGCATCCTCGTAGGCCAGCAGGTACGCACCGAGCACGACGCCGCGACCGAATTGGCGCGACCGTCGCAAGGCGCGCCCTCCCAGGTCGACGCGCAGCGTCGGGTCGCCGAGGAGGATGTTGACCGTCGACGCCAGGTCCACCGGGTCCCCCGTCCTGGCGTACAAGGCGGCGTCGGCACACACGGCCCGGAAGGCGTCGAGATCCGAGGCAACGACGGCGCACCCCGAAGCGAGACCCTCGAGTCCCACGATGCCGAAACTCTCTCCGCCCAGGTTGGGTACCGCCAGCACGGAAGCCGAGGCGAGCAGCTCCCGCTTCCGGTCGTCGGCGACGCGACCCAGGAACGTGACGCCTTCGGGACCCGACTCCCGAACGGCCCCGACGACGGTCAGCTCGACGCCCGGGTGGCGGCTACGGATCAGCGGCCATGCCTGGAGCAGGACGTCGAGGCCCTTACGAGGCTCGTCCCGACCGATGAACAGCACCCCGGACCGGGGCCGAGGATCGTCGCCGGGGCGATAGTCCTCGAGGTCGATGCCGTTGGGGATGATGCGGACTGACACGACACCCTCTACCGCGGCGGCGGCGACGGCGCTCACCGCGGTCGCCACCGCGATCCGACCGCCGAGGCGCCGCAGCATCGGACGAGCCAGCCGGTAGGCCCGTCGAGCGGCTCCCTCCGGATTGGCGTGGAAAGTGGCGACGATCGGCGGTGCCGCGGCCGACAGGGTCCCCAGAGAGACCATCGGCATGAACGGCTCGTGGAGGTGCACGACGTCGGCGTCGGCCACGGCCCGGGCCACCCGACGGGCCACCCTCGGATCGATGGCCACCGGAGCCCGCGACCGGTTGGTCGGGACGGTCCGATAGCGACCGACGTGTCGGGTGCCCTCCGGTCCCCCGCCGCCCGGAGCGACCGCCCAGGCCTCGTGACCGGCGGCGCCCAGCCAGGCGACGATCCTCGTCACCTGATCCTGCACGCCTCCAGGCTCGTCGAAGGCATACGGAGAAACGACGGCGACCCGCATCACAGCTCCCGATCGCTGGGCCAGTTGGCCTGCACCAGATGCCACTGCTCCGGCGCCACCCGGATGATCTCCTCCATCACCTCGGCGAGTCGCTGCGTTCCCTCCGCCACCCGTGCCTCGGCGTCGGGGAGGTCGGGGATCTCGAGAGGTGGGCGGATGTCGAACCGGTGGCCGGCGCCATCCTTGAAATAGGTACCCGCCGGGAGCAGCACGGCACCGGAGCGGTCGGCGAGCGCGACCGGGCCGGCCGGGAGGGTGGTCTGCTCACCGAAGACCACCGCCGGGATCCCTCGCCCGCCGAGGTCGCGGTCACAGAGCAGGGCGATGACCCCGCCGTTCTTGAGTCGCTCGAGCAACACCCTGGAGACACCGGAACCGGCACGGGCGATGACGATGTCGATCTCCATCATCGCTCGCATCCCGATGAACCACCGCACGATGTGCTCGTTGCCCAGGTCCTCGGCCACGGCGAGCACGCGCGCCCCCTCACGCGCCGCCCTCAGGCCGGCGATCTCCCAGTTGCCCATATGGGGCAGAGCGACGACGACGCCGCGCCCGGTGGCCACCGCGTCGCGGAGGTTGTGGATGCCGTCCATCTGCGTGCGGGCCAGAGCCGCCTCGAGTCGCCGGGCTCGCATCCAGAAAACCTCCGCCCAGTACCGGCCGTAGTGAGTGAACACCCGTCGAGCCGATCGGCGCGCATCCGCGTTGGAGCCGAGGACGCGTGTCTGATGTCGCACCGCCATGGCGAAACGTCGTCGGGAGACGAACGATGCCGCCCAGCCGATGCCGCGCCCCACGCGCCGCATCGCCGGCTCGGGGAGCAACCCGAACAGACCCGACAGGACCCGGTAGACGGCATAACCGAGGCGGTCTCTCACTCGCCGAGCTGCCGCCAGATGATGCGGAACCGCAGCCCCACCGTGAGCCAGGTGCCCACGGCGAGGATCCACACGGCGCCATGCAGGGTCGGCAGCCCGAAACCGGAGAGTCCGACCCCGAACCCGAAGACGAGCAAGCGCTCGGCACGGCCGAACAGACCACCGCGACCCTCCACGCCGTCGGACTCGGCCTTGGCGCGGAGGAACGGAACCAGCAGGGCGCCGCACACCGCGACGATCGACACCGTCACCAGCGTCGGGTCGGGAACCGTGCCGAGGTGGTAGGCCAGTCCGGTCCACATGGCCACCTCGCCGAGGCGGTCGGTGAACGAATCGAGGAGTGCCCCCCGCCTCGTCTCGGCTCCGGTGAGCCGGGCCAGTACCCCGTCGAGCACGTCGAGCAATGCGCCGAAGCCCACCACAAGAGCGCCGATGGCCAGCCTCCCGGAGCCGATGAGGAAGGCGCCGACGAGTGAGATCACGAAGCCGAGCAGCGTGATCATCGTGGGGGTCAGACCGACTCTGGAGACGAGCCGAGCGAACGGGTCGACGGCCCGAGAAACCCTCTTTCGCGCTAATAGGTCGAGCAACGGTCCACCTCGGCGCGAACCTACCACAGGCGGGGGCGACCCATGCGCTCACTAGACTCCCGACCGGCACACGGGAGGTTTGATGGGTTCGGATCAGGTGAGAAACGTCGTCCTCGTCGGCCACAGCGGCGCCGGCAAGACCACTCTCGCCGAGGCTCTGCTCCACGTCGCTGGCATCACCAGCCGCATGGGACGCGTCGAGGATGGCAACACCGTCACCGACTTCGAAACCGAGGAAGTCGACCGGGGATCATCGGTCAGTCTGGCCATGGCCCCCCTCGATTGGCGGGGACACCGGATAAACCTCATCGACACCCCGGGGATCTCGGACTTCATCGGTGAGGTACGCGCCGCCCTGCGCGCCGCCGACCTCGCGCTGTTCGTGGTGTCGGGTGTCGACGGCGTCGAGGTGCAGACCGAGGAGATCTGGCGGCTGGCCGGCGACGAGGGCATCGCCCGCGCCGTGTTCGTCAACAAGCTCGACCGCGAGCGCAGCGACTATCGCCGCGTCGTCTCCCAGCTCAAGGCGATCTTCGGCAACCGGATCGCGCCGCTCTGGGTTCCGATCGGCCAGGAGGCATCCCTCCGCGGCATCGCCACGCTGGGTCGCGGGGTCGCCCACACCTACGAAGGCGGCCTCAAGGCGACCCAGAGTGAGGTCCCCGACGAGATCCACGCCGAGGTCGAAGCGGGCCACGTGGCGCTCGTGGAGGCGATCGTGGAAACCGACGAGGCGATGCTCGAGGCATACCTCGACGGCACCGAGCCGGGGCCAGACGAGCTCATCAGGGGGATGCACCGCGGCATGGTCGGCGGGGAGGCCTTCCCCGTCCTCTGTGGCTCGGCGACCGAACTGATCGGCATCGACCGCCTCGCCCAGTTCATCGTCGACTACGGGCCCAGGCCGTCCGAGCGTCCTCATCCGCCCACCGTCTCCGGCGAGCCCCTCCCCGACACCGGGACGGTCGCCTACGTCTTCAAGACGATGTCGGACCCCTACGTCGGCCGCATCTCGTTGTTCCGGGTGTTCCGCGGTGAGGTCACCCTCGACATGGACCTGCACAACCCGCAGCGGTCGGTCACCGGTCGCATGCACCATGTGTTCACCATGCGCGGCAAGGAGCACACCGAGATCTCCAAGGTCGAGGAAGGCCAGATCGCCGCCGTCGGCAAACTCGAGGCCACCCTCGCCGGCGACACCCTGCGATCGCCATCGCTGGACGTGGTCATCGAGCCGGTACCGATGCCGGCGCCGGCCATGTCCCTGGCCATCTCCCCGCGCTCCGCGCACGACGAGGAGAAGCTGTCCACGGCCCTCCAGCGGGTCGTCGATGGCGACCCCACACTCCGGGTGGACCGCAACGTGGTCACCAACGAGACCATCCTGTCCGGCCAGGGTGATGCCCACCTCGAAGTGTCGATCGACCGGCTCGCCCATCGCTTCGGCGTCGAAGTCGATACCAGCCTGCCCCGGATCCCCTATCGGGAGACGATCAGGGGTACCGCCGACGTCGAAGGCAAGCACAAGAAGCAGTCGGGTGGGCGGGGACAGTTCGGTGTGGCCAACGTTCGTTTCGAGCCGCTCCCGACCGGCAGCGGATACGAGTTCGTCAACGAGACCAAGGGCGGCTCGATTCCGAAGCAGTATCTCCCCGCCGTGGACAAGGGCATCAAGGAGGCGCTCGACCGGGGCATCCTCGCCGGATATCCGGTGGTGGACGTTCGCGCCACCGTCTACGACGGCAAGTACCACGCCGTGGACTCGGACGAGCTCTCCTTCCGAATGGCGGGGATAATGGCGGTCCGAGAGGCCGCCACGAAGCTCGACGCCGGACTCCTCGAGCCGGTGATGCGGGTCACCGTCCGGGTGCCCGAGGATCTGATGGGCGACGTCATCGGAGACCTCAACTCGAAGCGGGGCCGTGTACTCGGGATGGATGCCGACGGTGGCGGCCGCGTCATCACCGTCGAGGTGCCGCTGGCCGAGATGCAGCGCTACTCGATCGACCTGCGGTCGATCACCAGCGGACGCGGGTCGTTCACGATGGAGCTCGCCCGCTACGAAGAGGCGCCGCCGCACGAGACGCAGAAGGTGATCGCAGCAGCCCAGGAGAACGCATGACCAAAGACCGCTCCGCCCGACTCGACTTCGAAGGTCGGACCATCGACCTCCCATACGTGGAGCCGACCCTCGGCTTTCCCGGCGTCGACGTCTCGAACCTCCGTGACGAAGCCGGCCTGCTGGCGCTCGACTACGGCTTCGCCAACACCGCGGGGACCCGCAGCGGCGTCTCGTTCGTGGACGGTGGCGCCGGCAAGCTCCTGTATCGGGGCTACCCGATCGAGCAACTCGCCGACAAAGCCACCTTCCTGGAGGTCGCCTACCTGCTCTTTCACGGGGAGCTTCCCTCGGCCGACGAACTGGAGCGCTACCGCCACGCCGTGACGGTGCACACGCTGCTCAACGAGGAGATGAAGCCGTTGTTCGACGCCTTCCCGCGCCGGGCTCATCCGATGGCGATCCTCTCGTCGGCGACCAACGCCATGTCGACCTTCTACCCCGAGTTCCAGGATCCCACCGACCCACACGCGGTGGAGCAGGCGGCACTGCGCCTCATCGCCAAGATCCCGACCGTCGCCGCCTTCGCCTACAAGAAGTCGATGGGACAGCAGTACCGCTACCCGCACAACGACCTCGACTACGCGGCGAACTTCCTGCACATGATGTTCTCGCTCCCCGTCGAGGAGTACCGCGTGGATCCGGTGATGGCCAAGGCGCTCGACGTGTTGCTCATCCTCCACGCTGATCACGGCCAGAACTGCTCGACCTCGACGGTGCGCCTCGTCGGGTCGAGCCGGGCGAACCTGTTCACCTCGGTGGCCGCCGGGATGAGCGCCCTGTGGGGACCCCTCCACGGTGGGGCCAACCAGGCGGTCGTGGAGATGCTGGAGCGGATCGCCGACGACGGCGGCGACTACGCCAAGTACGTGGCCAAGGCGAAGGATCCCGACGACCCCTTCCGGCTGTGGGGCTTCGGGCATCGCGTCTACAAGAACTACGACCCGCGAGCCCGCATCCTCAAACAGTTCGCCTCGGACATCCTGGAGCGGGGCTCGGTCGACGACGCCCTGCTCGACATCGCCAAGGGACTCGAGCAGGTGGCCCTGGAAGACGACTACTTCATCGAGCGGCGGCTGTACCCCAACGTGGACTTCTACTCGGGTCTCATGTTCCGGGCGCTCGGCTTCCCGACCCACATGTTCACCGTGCTGTTCGCCATGGGTCGGCTCCCCGGCTGGATTGCCCAGTGGCGCGAGATGAGCCTGGACCCCGAATCCCGGATCGGGCGCCCCCGCCAGATCTACAACGGCCCCCAGGCGAGGGACTACCCGACTTCGTAGCTGGCAGCCGGCAGCAGGTAGCTGGCAGCTGCTCTAGCCTCGTCCCTCGATGACTGATCTCCACGTTCGCGAACCGGATGAAGGCACCTGGGACATGGACGTCGTCGAGTTCATCGAGGACGGGCGGGTCGTCGGCATCGCGTACCTCGACGACCTGGAGCTGTTCGCCGAGTTCCCTACCGACGACGATGGTGAGCCGTGGGCCTTCGACGTCAACGATCTGCAACGCGCCCTCGACACGGCAAGGGCCATGCTCGCTCCCGAAGGCACCGACGCGCTCGTCGACGCCCCTGACCTCGGCGGCGATCATCCGGTGGACCTGCTCGCCGGGGAATTCGACGCCAGGGCCGCCCGGCGCGGCTCTGAGGACGAGGGCTTCTATCCGGTGACGGTGGCACTGTCGGTGCTGCGCCGCGCCGCCGAATTGGACGTGGCCGTGGTCGCCATGGAGGCCTTCACACTCGACGAGGTGGGGCTCGATCCGATCGGCGGCAGCGCCATCGATCTCGGTGACATCCACGCCGGCGAGCCCTGGGCGGCCTTCAAGGCCGGCTGCAACCTGCAGGCGGGCACCCTCCTGGAGCGATGGCTGGGACAGGCAGACACGGTGGTCTCGATCGAAGTTGCGGATCGCGACGGGGATCGGTTTGTGCTCTAGGCGCGATTCGCGATTCGCAATTCGCAATTCGCAAGAGTCCGCTACTCGCTACTCGCTACTGGTTCGGTGAAGGACTCGACGATGTGGCCATCTACGGCGTCGACGCGGACCAGGCCGCGTTGGGTGGGTGGGTCGTCGGCGCTGAAGACGAGAACGTTCCACACGGGACGGGCGCGGACGCCGTCGAATCCGACGACCGCTGAGGCATGACCTACCGGGAACTGCACCTCGCGGGTCGCCGCCTCCAGGGCTTGTGGATCGAGCACCTGGATCGTCCATGAACCCACCGCGTGCCAAACGGCGGCGACGGCGAACAACGCCGCGATGACCCATAGGCCCGCGATGCCAGCGAACGCCCCGGCCACGCTGTAGACGATGGCTCCCCGCAGACGGCGCCGCGTCGAAGGGATCGTGTACGGGTCGTGCTGGGTCGCATCGAGGTCGTGGGGCACCGCCTCGTCGGCGGCCACCTCGGCCGGGATCTCGATGCGACGGCGCCGACTCACCCCGAGGCCACCTTCCTGGCAACCGCCTCACGATCGTGGCGGAGATGCCAGCGATCCCACAGCACCAGGAGGCTCGGCAACACCAGGACCGCGCCGAGCATGGCGAAACCGATGGCCATGACCACCACCGTACCGAACTGCTGGAACGGCTTGAGCGACGAGGTGATCAGGATGCCGAACCCGGCCACCGTGGTAAAGGCGGAACCGGCTAGGGCGCCGCCCGTGTGGGTCATGGTGAGCCGCATCGCCTCCTCCGCCGAGGAGGCGGCGGCACGGTCCTCCTGATACCGGTGGGTGATGTGAATGGTGTAGGGGACGCCGATCCCGATTGAAATGGAGGCGATCATCGCCGTCACCGGATTGAGGGCCAGCCCGACGAGCTTCATCATCCCGAACACCCACAGCACGACGAACACCACCGGAAGCATGGTGATGATGCCCAGCCCCGGTCGACGCGCCGTCATCCCGAAGTTCACCGCCAGCAGCAGCATCGCCACACCGAGGGTCAGGAAGAGCGATCCGATCTGGGACGACTGTATGGCCGCGACAACCCCGGCGCTGACGATGAACTCGTTGGTGGGCGTCGCGGTCACGCCGGTCAGGGCCTCCAATGGGGAGAAGGCGGCGCGGAGGCCGGTGCGTAGCTGCGCCGCGCCCCCCTCCCCCGCCTGGGTGGCCACGCTGACGTCGACGTACCGATACACCCCGTCCTCGGCCGCCAGCACCCGCCGCATGGCCTCGGGTTGCGCTGCCTCGGCCAGGGCGTAGATGGCGGCGACGTCGGCATCCGGACGCACGCTCAGGTCCTCGTTGAGCCCCAACTCCATGGCCGTAGCCAGGAAGTCGGGGTCATAGAGCTCGGGCTCCCCCCCGGCTTCGGGCGGGGTGGTGAGGAAGTAGAGCACCGACAGCGGCGACTCGGCCTGGGCGCGTCCGCCGAGCGTCAGCACGAAGGGAGTGTCGGCCATCGCCTGATGCGCCAGGCCGAGAGCGTTGTGGGCCGCCGGCGTGGCCACGTCGCCTTCGATGAGCACCTGGGTGCGCTCACCGAAGCCACCCCCGAACTCCGCGACGATCGTCTCGTAGGTGACGAGCATCGTCGAGCCTTCGGGGACGAAGTCGATGAACGAGAACCTGGTGTCCAGCTTGGACCACCCGTACGCTCCGAGGCCGGCGAGGACGACGGCCACCGTGACCATGAGGGCCGGGATCCGCGTGGCGACCACCGAGGTCGCTCCCATCATCCGGGGCAGGAGACGAGCGGACGTGTGGCCCAATCCGGCCGACGGGAGCCGTCCGGCCCGTTCCGCCCGACGATCGAGCAGTATCCGGATCGACGGGACGAAGGTGAGCATCAGCACGAATGCCGAGGTGATGCCGACCGCGACCATGATCCCGAAGTCGGCGATAGCGGTCACCGGGCTGAAGATATTGGTCAAGAACCCGACGGCGGTGGTCACCGTCGCAAGCACCAGCGCCACGCCCACGGTGCGTGAGGCGCGCACCGCGGCCTCCACCACGCCAGCCCCGCCGGCCACCTCCTCACGGTACCGCGACGTGAGGTGGATCGCATAGTCGACACCGAGTCCGATGAGAAGGATGGGGATGATCTGGAGGAACTCGCCGAACGGCCCGATGATCCCCAGATACCCGGGGCCGAGGAGCACGCCGATCCCGTTCATCCAGGTGATCGACATGATGATCACCCCGAGGGCGAGGAGCACGTCGGCGGCGGTGCGACGGATCGAGCCACCGATCTTGAGCCGCCCACTTGGCTTGATCCAGAACACGAAAGCGAGCAGCCCCAAGATGATCAGGAGGGCCATCCCGAACAACCGGCCGATCTCGGCCTCGAACTCCGACTGAGCGGCGAACAGCAGTGCGAAGCTGAAGGGCTCCACCGGTACGGGCTGGCCCTCGGTGGCCGCTCGGACCTCGTCGGCCATGTCCAACTGGATCTCCTGGAGCTCGGCCTGATCCGGATCGTCCTCGAGCACGGCGAGATTGAGGAACACCACCATGAGACCCGCGGGTGAGGTCGCCGCGTCGAGGTCGGCGTTCGTCGACAGCAACCCGGTGAACTGCTCGGCGAACTCGGGCGGCAGCGAAGCGAGCACGTCGGAAAAGACCTGCTTGACCGTGGCGTCTTCGGTGGCCAGCGGATCGAGACCGGCCTCGTCATAGGCGCCGAGTATCGGGTCGAAGAAGCCGACGATGTCACCCGACGGCCGACCGACCATCAACTCCGAGGCGCGACTGTCGGCGATCGCCTGCCGGGCGAGTAGGTAGGAACGGAGACCATCGGCGGTGATCACGTCGAACTCGCTGCCGCCGACGAGCACCTGGACGGCGACTTCGGACTGCTCCGAGAACACGTCGTCGATCGTCAGCAGCGCATTGAATTCGGGCGAGTCGGGGGAAAACCCCTCGTTGCCGACCGCGGTTTGCGCCTTGGGCACGAAGGAGCCGAGGATCGCGGTGAGCACGATCGAACCGATGAGGACGGCTATCGGGGCCCGGCGCACCGCCGTCGACAGAAACCTGATGAGCAAGCGCAAGGCGAATTTCCCCTTCGATCACTGGGCGGGCGACGGGGGCAGACTAGGACAGGTCGCCGCCCTCTCCGGCCGCTCAGCGCGGGGGGCGACACAGATCGGTGAGCCGGGCCAGTGCGTCGGCCAGCGACACGCCCCGCTCCTCGTCACCGCCGAGCAATCGGACGCCTACGGTCCCGGCGCCGGCGTCGGTGTCGCCGACTACGAGCACCGCCGTCGCCTTGGACACCATGGCCCGGCGGATCTTCTCGCCGACCGTTTCGTTGGTTCTATCCACCTCTACCCGGAGTCCCTCCATCCCCAGCCGCTCGGCGACGTCGGAGGCGTACCCCAGGTGACGGTCCGCCACCGGCACCACGACGGCCTGGACCGGGGACAGCCATCCGGGGAGTGCTCCGGCGTAGTGCTCGAGAAGAACGCCAAAGAACCGTTCGATGGAGCCCATCAACGCACGATGGATCATCACGGGACGCTGCCGCGTGTTGTCGGCAGCGGCGTACTCGAGCTCGAAGTTCGCAGGCTGGGCGAAGTCGACCTGGAGGGTTCCTACCTGCCATCTCCGACCGATGGCGTCGTACACATGGATGTCGATCTTCGGCCCATAGAACGCGCCCTCGCCCTCCGCCACCTCGTAGTGGAGACCGGCGTGCTCCAGGCAGGCCCGAAGGGCATCGGTCGCCTGCTCCCACTGATCGTCGTCACCGACGTACTTCTCTGGCTTGGTCGACAGGTCGGCCTCCACGGAGTCGAACCCGAAGTCGCGCCACACCATGAGGACGAAGTCGAGAAGCGTCTGGAGCTCCTCGGTCAGCTGCTCCTCCGTGCAGAAGATGTGGCTGTCGTCCTGCGTGAAGCCGCGTGCCCGGAGAAGTCCCTGGACGACGCCCGACCGTTCATACCGGTACACCGTCCCCAGTTCGAAGAGCCGCATCGGTAGCTCGCGATATGACCGAGCGTGCGCCTTGTAGATGAGAA
This sequence comes from Acidimicrobiia bacterium, assembly GCA_040902765.1. NCBI lineage: Bacteria > Bacillati > Actinomycetota > Acidimicrobiia > Acidimicrobiia bacterium. The sequence continues at coordinate 93,775 of JBBDWO010000019.1, forward strand.
TGTGACCGGGGCAGTTCATCGGCTTGAGCACGTACTGCTCACCGTCGTCGACGTCCATCGTCGGGTACATGCTCTCGGCGTAGAAGCCGAGGTGTCCCGAGGTCTCCCACAGGTTGCTTCGGGCGATGTGCGGTGTCACCACCATCTGATAGCCGTGACGCAAGTGGGTGCGGCGCGAGTAGTCCTCCATGACGTTGCGCACCAGCGCGCCCTTCGGGTGCCACACCGCCAGACCCATACCCAGCTCGTCGGGCCAGGAGAAGAGGTCGAGTTCGACCCCCAATTTGCGGTGATCTCGCTTGCGAGCCTCCTCGAGACGCTCCAGGTAGTCGGCCTGGGCCTTGGGGCTCTCCCAGGCCGTGCCGTAGATGCGCTGAAGCTGCTCTCGCTTCTCGTCCCCGCGCCAGTAGGCACCGGCGCTGCGCAGCAGTTTGAAGGCGGGGATCCGTCCGGTGCTCACGACATGAGGGCCGCGACACAGGTCGACGAAGTCGCGGTTGCGATAGGTGGACACCATGTCCGCTCCGGCGCCCTGCGCCTCATCGACGGACTCGATGATCTCGACCTTGTACTTGTGGTCGGCGAACAGCTCGAGCGCCTTCGCGGCCGGGATTTCTTCGCGCTCGAACGGCTGGTCCTCGGCGACGATCTCGGCCATGTGAGCTTCGAGTTGCTCCAGATCCTCAGGAGTGAAGGGGCGCCCGATGTCGAAGTCGTAGTAGAAGCCGTCTTCGATCGGTGGCCCGATGGCGAAGGTGGCCCCGTCGAAGGAGTCGAGCACCGCCTGGGCAAGCACATGGGCCGTGGAGTGCCGGATGACGAAACGCCCCTCTTCGGTATCCTCGGTGACGACCTCGAAGCCGGCACCGTCGGGCAGGGGACGACCGAGATCCCAGGGGACACCGTCGACCTTGGCGATCACCGCCGCCTTCGCCAGTCGCGGGCCGATCGCCGCGACCGCGTCGGCTCCGGTGGCGCCATCCGGAAGTTCCAGCGCGGTGCCGTCGGGAAGCGTGACCGTGATGCCCATGGGTGGCGGAGGTTACCTGTCGGTCACCCGTCACCGACGGCCGCGCGAAATCCTTGGTCGGCGCGCGGCACATCCCTAGTCTGACCGGCCGGTCGACTGAGGAGGCCACTCGGATGTTCGCACTGCTGATCGGAATCATGGGTCTGGCCGCCATCGGGCGCGGCTCGGCCCCACTCGTGCTGCTGCACGACCCCGAGCACCCCGACCTCCCATGCCCCTGGTGCCGTCACCAGACGCACGAGGACGACACGGCGTGCGTCGGCTGCGGCCGCCGCTTCGGCTGACACCCCCCTAACGCGCTGGTGCCTCCCGATCGGGAGGCACCAGTCACTCACGAGCGTCGACGACTACTTGTCGGTTCCCCGCTTGAACACCCTCGAGAAGATGCCGCCCGCCTTGTCAACAGACTTCTTCGCTTCCGCCTCCTTGGAGGTGGCCTTGGACGACGCCTGCTGCTCCGAAGCCCGCCTGGCTGCGTCGGCCCTTTCCTGAGCGGCCTTGGACCGAGCGTCGGCGGCGGCTTCTCCCGCCTTCTTGGCTGCATCGGCAGCCTGCGCGTCCTTCGCCTGGGCGAGCGACGCCGCCGTGTTGGCGGCGGCCGCCTCGAAGGCGCTCAAGGTATTCGGTCCCACGATGCCGTCGACCTGGAGGTCATGCATCTCCTGGAACCGTCGCACCGCGTCGTCGGTCTTCGGACCGAACAGGCCGTCGACCGGGCCTGGGTTGATCTTGTTGGCGAGCAACTTTCGCTGGAGGTCTTCGACCTCCGGGCCGCTCGATCCTCGTTTCAGCATCCGGTTCCTCCGTCCTCGGTGGCCCTCATGCTAGTGAGGGGGCTCTGAACCATCCCAAGGCTCAGGCCGCGGTGACCATGACCCTGTGGTGACCGCTGGCCCCGTTGGGTGCCGGGGACCGACGCTCATCGGTTTGGACCATCCCGTTCGCGTCGGTGGCCCGCACCTCCAGCCGGTGCCCCCCGCTTGCAAGATCAACGGCAGTCCGCCACTGCACCCAGGCCGCGTCGGCAAGGGGGATGCTCGTCTCGGTGGCGAGCCACGGGCCGTCGTCGATCCGTATCTCGACGGCGTCGATCCCGATGGTCGGCGCCCAGGCCACACCGGCGGCGACGACGGACCCGGCGGTGACACGCTCGCCGTTTCGAGGCGTGTCGATCCGCGACTGGAGTTTGATCGGGCCCACCTTGGACCAGCCCCGCGGTATCCAGTAGGCGTCGAACGACTCCCAGCGGGTGAGCTCGATCTCTGCCAGCCACTTGGTCGCCGACACGTAGCCGTACAGGCCGGGGACGATGAGACGAGCCGGATACCCGTGCCGACGCGGGAGCGGCTCCCCGTTCATGTACAGGGCGATCATCGCCTCGCGGTCGTCGAAAGCGGCTTCGGTAGGGAATCCAGCGGTCCACCCGTCCACGGAGCGACCGACCAGCTGAGTCGCCTCCGGTCGCACCCCCGCCCGGTCGAGCACCTCGGAGAGCCGCGGACCGGTCCACAAGGCATTGCCCACCAGATCGCCGCCGACCTCGTTGGAGACACAAGCGATCGTGACATAGCGATCGATGTGGTCCATCGCCAGCAGATCCTCGTAGGTGAGAGCCACATCGCGATCGACGAGGCCGGCGATCCGCATCTGCCAGGTGGTCGCATCCACCCGCGGGACCACCAGGGCGGTATCGATCCGGTAGAAGTCGATGCCCTCGTCAGGCAGGACGATCGGGGTCAGGCCGGCCTCGTCGAAGTCGTGGCCGTCGGCGATGAGAGCCGACCGGGGCGTGGTCGTCACCGGGGGCACTCCGACCGGGGCCGGAACCACGGCACGACCGAGAAGGGATCGTCCGACCCCACCAGCGACGGTGGCGAACGCGACCCCTGCCCCGGCCACCGCGACGAACCGGCGACGGGTCGGGTCGGCAACGACTCCGTCCGTGGGGGCATCCGGCTCCGCGGCGGCATTGAGGAGCACCCGCAACGACCAGATACCGGCGCCGGCAGCGACGACTCCGGCGATCAGCGTCCCCGCCGGCGAGATCAGTGGCTCACCGAGACCGGCCACGATGCCCAACAGACCGAAGCCGACGAACACGGCCGCACCGGCGGCAAACCGTCGAACGGCGAAGCGACCGGCGAACCAGCCGATGATCAAGGCGATGATGCCGGTGCCGATGCCCAGGACGAGTTTGTCGGCGGTGCCGAACACGCGGATCGCCCACTTGGTGACCCCGGAGGGAGAGACGGCGACCACCCAGGCGCCGATGGCCGAGAGCGGCGATGGGACACCGTCGAAGATGCCGGAGAGCAGCTCTCCCACCCCGAGGGCTACCGCAGTGGCGACCGTGCCCGAGATCCCGGCCCGTCGCCGCGTGACCATCATGCGCCTAGTACAGCATGCTCGGAAGCGTGTACATCGACCGGCGCTTTCTCGATCCGTCGGGCGTGGATCTTGATGGCCCTGGCGAGGTCCTTACGGGCGTCGGACAGGCCCGTTCTCACTTTCCTCCCCCGTAGGGGGAGGTGGCAGCGGCCGAAGGCCGATGACGGAGGGGGAGG
>JBBDWO010000020.1:0-4262 GCA_040902765.1 Acidimicrobiia bacterium
CTTGTGGCAAGCCGAAACCTGATGAAGCCAGCGACCTATTCGCGCACCCCCTTAGACTCGCCCCGTGTCGACCGCCGCTCGGGTCTCCGTGATCATGCCGGTCTACCGGCTCCCCGACTCCGTGGAGGGCAACGTCGCTCGCGTCGTCGCCGCCCTTGCCGACGTCGAGGGCCTCGAAGTCGTGGTGGTTGACGATGGGAGCGGCGACGGCACCCTGGAGGCAGCGGTCAGAGCGGCCTCGACACACCCCAACGTCGTCGCCGTGGGCCTTCCGACCAACTCGGGCAAGGGCCACGCCATCCGCGCCGGTGTCGAAGCGTCGACCGGCGAGGTGGTCGTGCTGCTCGACGGCGATCTGGATCTTCCCCCCGAGCAGCTGCCGGCGATTCTGGAACGCTTCGAACGAGAAGGCGTCGACGCCCTCGTCGGAGCCAAACATCAGTCGATGAAGCGCGGCGGCTACCCGGCCTGGCGCCGATTCCTGTCTCGGGCCTTCTCCTGGATCACCCGCATCGCTTTCCGTCTGCCGGTGGCCGAGACCCAGACCGGTCTCAAAGTGTTTCGACGCGAGCCTCTCGATCGTCTTCTCCCCCACCTGAAAGTGACGCGGTACGCCTATGACATCGAGCTCCTGGTGATGACGCACCGCGGCGGCTATCGGGTCGGGCAGGTCCCGGTGATCATGGAGCGCTCCGACTCGCAGAGCGCGGTTCGTCTCAGGACCCTATGGGAGGTCGCTCGAGACACGGCCGCGGTGTGGTTCCGCAGTCTGCGTAGACGGGGTCGTCAGTGAACGCCTGAAGACGAGATCGCGAAGAGCGGCCAGCTTCGGGAGCAGCAGCAGTCCGCCCGCGACCAGGTTGGCGAGGTTCTCCTCGAGCCGGGTGAGCGGCTCGGACCCGGTGAGCGCATCAGCGGCGAGCACGATCCCGGCGGTCACGAGCAGAGCCACCAGGTTGACGCCGAAGAACCCGAGTGACTCGCTCAGATGGCCGCGTCCGTGCCTGATCTTGAAGGTCCAGCGACGGTTCATGAAGTACGACATGGCGGTGGCCAGGGCGAACGCCAGGACGGTTCGCAGCAACAGGTCGATGCCGACGGTGCGAAAGATGTTGATCAGTGCGAAGTAGAGCACCGTGTTAGCGACGCCGATGATGGCCAAACGGGCCATCATGCCGAACGCCTGCCTGGTCCAGAACGACCGGAGGTACGAGGTCATGCCTCGACCTCGGCACCCTCGCGGCGCTCCCTGACGACTTTCCAGGCGACGATCCCAAGTATCGATCCGATGGTGAGGAGACGGCCTGCGAGCTCGGCCCAGGTGTCGCGGAACTCGAGGACGACCTCCTCCTCGGTGGGGATCACGATCATGAGCGACGGCGCAGCGCGGTACGGCCCGACCGCTCCCTCGGCCCGCCAGTTGGGAAAGTACGACACCTTCACCATGTGCGGGACACCGACCGCCGTGGTTCGGAAAGACACGCGATGATTCTCGAGGACGATGTCCGTGACCTCACCGGAGACACCGATCGGGACCCTCCGCAGATCGTCCACGCTGTCGACCCGCGTCCAGTCGGCGGGTCCGTCCTCGACGAGCCAGCGGTCGAGGCCGTCGACGTCCCCGTACCACTCCAGGGCAGCATCGCGGATGCTCCCCGAACCCGCCCACACCGATGGCCGGTGGACGGCGATGTCGACGAGCGACGACTCCGGGAGGTCGAAGATCGTGAAAGGGCCCACCTGGTCGAGCACGGTGAGCCCGTGCATCTCGGTTGCCTCCATCGCGGCGGCGGTCGCCTCCTCGGTGAAAGAGATGTAGTACGCGATGTCGTACATCGCCAAGTGCGGGACCGCCCGTTCGAAGTTCATGGGCTGATAGTCGAGGCCACCCACCGGGTTCGAGGGGCTGTGGCTCACCTCAGACGCATTGAGGAAGTGGAAGGGGGTCGTGAGCGATGACTCGAAGAGGACTCCCTCCATGGAAACGTGGTCGTCGAGCCAGTAGTCGATGATCATCAGCGCCATGGAGGTCCCGTACTGGTTGAGGCCAGAGTTGACCTCCCACATCACCCGTCCGGGGGGCAGCCGATCGATGGCGGCCATCAGGTCCTGGTACTCGGCCCAGTAGTCGTTGACGACGATGCTGTTCCCTGCGGCGTCAGTGCCGTACGACTGTTTGCCTTCGTACCCGCTGTAGTTCCAGCGAGCCCACGACGGCGCCCGGTGGACGCCGATGACGCCGACGATGAGCATCACCGCTGCCCCGGCCGCGGTCAGGGCCCACTTGGCGGTCTCGACGCGACGCAACCGGCGCGCCATGCCCACGAGAACGGCCCCGACGCAGACCCCCGCCAGCAGGTACACCCCGTAGTACCAGAACCCGAGGAGCCGGGCGTTGTACAGGTCGCGAAAGTCGATGAACTGGATGAAGAAGTACCCGCCTACACCCACGACCATGATCGTGATGAGTGGTGAGATAGCCAGGCGTTTGTGGGCTGCCCAGACGATGCCGCCAACGGCGAGCACGATCATCGGCCACATCTCGGACGGGAACACGGGACCGAAGCCGCGCACCGGGTGCCAGCCCATGTGGGTCATCATGTTGTTGCGAACCAGGAAGGGCAGGGCCCAGAAGGCGGCGACGGCGAAGCCCAGAGCCCAGGTGGCCGCCAGCGTGCTCGGGCCGCGGCGTCGCAGCAGCAGTGGCAGGCTCGCCACCACGACGACCAAGGTGGTGATGAGATGGCTCAGGGCGGCGAGGGCGAGGAGGATGGCCGGACCGAAGGTGAATCCCCGCCCCTCGCGAACGTTGCGGATGATGAGCCCGAGATAGGCCATCGAGAGGGCGAACGACCATGAAAAGGAGTACTCACCCGCCAGCGTGGACAGCGTGTTGCCCCCGTAGATGGTGAAGCTCTCCATCAGCACGAACGTGCCGCCCGAGACGCCGGCCACCGTGGACACCGTACGCGACATCCCGATGCCGCGCGCCAGGACGTACGAGGCGAACGGGAGTGCAAGGAGGCCGAGAACGGTCACCAACTTGAAGGCGACGCCGTACGGCAGGACGAGGCCCAGGACGACGATGGCTATCGCCGGCAGGGGGAAGTAGAAGTACATGGCCGGGAACCCGGCGTACCAGGAGTTGCTCCAGCCCAGGATCCGCCACTGCGGGAGCAGCTCATCCCGGAGGTAGGCGGGTAGGAGAACGTGGGCCCCCATGTCGCCGCCGGTCGGCGTGTTGTCCTGAAAGATGAGCAGGGGCTGCATCAGGATAAAGACGACGAGTGCCAGTCCACCCAGGGAAGCGGGGATGACCCACCTCGCCAGGGAGCGGGCGTCGGCAGCTACGGGTGGAGGGGTGGACACGGTAGAGGGCAGGCTACCGCAGTGCCGGATAACCAGGCATCAAGACGCGACGATGGCGCCTACTTGTTGCGGGCCATCTCCAGGACCGATTCGAGGTCGATGACCTCGGCATTCGACACCCACCAGCGATGCTCACACCGGTGGCAGGAGTTGAACATCACCTCGCTGTCATCGGGCATGGTGAGCTCGATCTGAATGGCGTCACTCGCCGAGCAGCTGGGGCACGTCACGGTACCCGTATCGCTTGCTTTCCGTCCCACTCCGATCCTCCTATCGGCCGGACCCGGGCCTCTTCCCCGAATCCTCGAGCAACGTCTCATCGTCGAGCCTGCCCACGTATCTACTACGGCGGCGTCCGTTGTCACGCCAGTGGGCATACCAGTATGGCCCGTGCGGGCACGAGGTACATGCCTTCTTCCCGCACCGCACCCACTGCCGTCGGAGACGAACCGTAGGCGCCGCCTCCCCAAAATCTACACCCATCGCCTCGAGTCGGGCGCGCGCCAGCATGAGGATACGGCGAAGTTCGTGTTCGTCCATCTCCTTGACCGCGTCGAGGACGTCGCGATCGATCGGCATCAGACCGGACTAGGCGACCTGGACGGCGGTGAACAGGGGACGGACGGGCTGACGGCGGTCGACGAGGGTCCAGCCGACGGGAGGCGTGAGCCGCCCTGCGTGATCCTCACACATGGCATAGCCGGCTCCTGGAATCGTCCGCTCGAGCAGGTCGTCCAGCCAGATGGTGCTGTCGTCGTAATTGAAGGCCATGCGGATCCCGGCGGGGCCAGCACAGCGAACGCACGGTTGGATGATCTCGGTCATGGGCCGAGTGTAATCACAAAGATGTAGTTCAGGGGGACTAGAGGGGCGTCGTGGGCCAGAAGCCGTCA
>JBBDWO010000020.1:4362-94774 GCA_040902765.1 Acidimicrobiia bacterium
TCCGTCATCCGTCATCCGTCATCCGTCATCCGTCATCCGTCATCCGTCATCCGTCATCCGTCGGAGTCTCCTGCGGTCCCCTCCCCCGAAGGGGGAGGTGGCATCGGCCGCAGGCCGATGACGGAGGGGGAGGGCTGGCGCGTCGCGAGGCATCCCTAGAGACCGCCCCTCGCCCCTCGCTACTCGCCCCTCGCTACTCGCTACTCGCTACTCGCTACTCGCTACTCGCTACTTCTCGCCAGCAGGCGGCGAACCGCGCGAGCGCTCGTCCGGCCGGCGATTCTCCCCACCTCATCCCCCGCTTCGTCCTTGACGACGATCAGGGGGACACCGGAGACACCGACGGCGGTGAACACATCCCGGTGGTGGTCGTATCGGAACTCTTCGAAGTCGACTCCTTCTGCCACGAGGACGGACCGAGCCTGATCGCAGTTGGCGCAGCCGGCGTCGCTGAACAGTGTGACCGCGGACCGGAGGCTGCCCAGGTCGAGCGGTGCCTTCGCCACCCGACGACGCTCACCCAGCCTGAAGCCGAGAGCGACCCCGATCGCCACGGCGACCGCAGCCGCCACGACAAGGAACCTGACGACCGGCTCACTCATCGGGTGGAACCGGGATGCCCGCTGAGAAGGCGACCCGACCGTCGGCCCTCACCGACCAGGCGGCGCTGAACGGATCGGCGGATCTGACCATGTAACCGATGGTGTCGCCACCGACGACCGGAATCTCGGTGACGGTGCCCGGCTCGAGGATCTCGTTGGTGTTGAACACTTCGTCACCGGTGAGCCGGCTCACCGTGACCACGACGGCACTGTCGCTCGTGTTGAGCAGCCACAGGGAAGCACTCTTGCCCGCCTCGGGACGCGTGCCGGGCAGCAGCCAGGTACCCGCCTGCTGCTCGACGCCGCTGGTCACCGCGGTACCCAATGCTCCTGTGCTCACCACGCCGGCAGCCACCGGCGTCGGGGAGGACACCCGGGCGGCCACGACGTCGAAGTCGAGATCGACGGTCGACAGGTCGAGCCGGGCCGGTGCCTGGGCAGGGATGTCGAGGACCAGCTGGGTGCGCTGGGCACCCTCGGTGCCGAACAGTTCGACGTCGACGGCGATGTCCCCAAGGCTCGGGTTGGCCACCACGATTGCCGCCGAGTCATCTGCTGACAAGCGACTGATCGGCAACTCCCAGGCTGTTGCGAGACCCGTACCGGACCACCACGCCTGGTCGACACCCTGGGTGAACGCCATGGCCGGAACCGCCAACCCCGAATCGAGACGCACCGAAACGATGAGCGACTGCCGCTGGCGCAGTTGCTCGGCGAAGTCGAGATCCGTCCACGACCGCGAGCTGATCGTCACCTTCGACATGCTCCCGAGGACTTCAGTGCCGATCTCGGAGAAGGCCGACACGGTCACCGTGGCAGCTTCCGGGAAGGGGTTGAACAGCCTGAGCCGCAACGCCTCGCCGGTCATGGTCGATCCGCCCACGAAGAACCATTCGTCGCCTGCGTGCCCGACGCAGGCGTCGGCGGCGAGGACTTCGCCCGACACCACCACGGCGGCCCCCGACGGGCCGCCGGCGAACTCGACGAACCCGGGCGAATCGCCTCGCTGGGCGACCTCTGAGAGGGTGATCACCGCACCGCCGGGGCCGTCGATGGCCGTCGAGACCCGGTCGGGCGGCTCCCCCGGGATGAGTACGGGGAGCGTGAGGTCGGCCACCGCCGGGGCCGCTGCCACCAGCGAGATCGCCGAGTCACGAGTGGTCGTCGCCTGCGCCCACGGGCAGTACCAGATCGTCGCATCGGTTGGAGACGAGATCCCGAGACGCTCGATGACCACCCCCGACAGGGGTGGAGGAGGCACAGCAGGCGCCGGCATGAGGGCAGACGCAGCACCGAGGGCCGCCACCGACAACCCCAGGAGCAGGCGCCTCATCGCTCGGCCCTCCTGCCGTTGGCGACGGCGACCAGCAGCGCGAGGAGCCACACACCGGCACCGATGGCCATGAACCGGCGCGGGGCATACCCGCTGAAGCCGACCTCGGTGAGGCTTCCGCTGATCGAGTTGCGCCATCCGTCCTGGCTCCACGCCCCGGGACCCCAGCGGTGGTCGGCATTGCTGGCGACGATCACCTGACTCGCCGTCGGGGCTCCGTCGGGGCGCCGATACGAGGTGCCGTCGCCCACCCATGGCGTCCCGTCGGCGGCCAATGCCGGAGCGGCGGGGGCATCGTTGAGCAACACGATCGGTTGGGAGAGCGAGGTCAGGCGGACCATGTCGAACTGGGCCTCGAACAACTGCGTGAGCGGGTAACGCTCGGTGAACGCCACCCACCCGATGCCGAACTCGGCGAGCTCGGCGCCGGCGCGGCGGATCCGACCGTCGATGAGATCCTCGAGCAGGCGATGGAGCGCGTCGTCACCGAGACGCGGTTCGTTGAGATAGGCCTCGCCGCTCGTCGGATATGGCGGCGTGAACACCCGATAGGAAAGCCCCTCGAGCTCGCGCGTGGTGCCGGGCAGATCCTCGCCGAACATGAGAACCCGATCGGGGGTACCGGCGGACGGGACGGCGAACCCGAAGACCCCGGTGAGTGTGTCGCGGGGCAAGCCCGCCCGGCCCGGTCCCGTGACGAGGAACGTGGACAGCAGCAATCCGACGGCGGCGAGGCTCCCCACAACCGCGACGGCGCCGGGGGCACCGGTGGGTCGGGTCCGGCGACGAACCATCTCGAAACACGCTCCGGCGGCGATGGCGATCCCGAGTCCCGCCAACAGAGTGCCGGCCACCTGCACTTCGCGTCCCGTCCCCAGCGAGCCGGTCCTGGCCGTGAGAACACCGAGTCCGGCGATCACCCCACCCCAGGCTGCCAGAGCGGCGACGGTGCGGTCCGATGACAGCAGGGCTCCGAGGATGGCCAACGCCGCCAGGACGACGACCACGAGGCCGGGCGTCCAGAAGGCGGCGGGTCCCTCGGTGAGGAGCGACCCGAAGTCCTCATAGAGCACCCACGGGAGCAGCAGCGGGATGGCGAGGGCGGTGGCAAGCGCGAGTCGGATCAGCCCTCCGACTCGCTCTCCGACACCGGTGAGCGCCCAGAAGGCGCCGGCGATCAGAGGGATCACGAGCGCCAGTGGTACGAACGCCCCCGCCACCCCGACGGCGAGAGCGATGCCAGCCAGCCGCGACGCTCGAAGCAGTCGTCGCTCGGGCCATGGTCGCAGGGCGCCGCCCAGGGCCCAGGGAAGCGCCGCGGTGGCGGGGAGCGCCACCCAATGGCTGTCCCCGACCACAGCGCCGATGGCCGGTCCGGCCATCAACACCAGGCCGGCGAAATACCCGGGGATCGGGGCCACGCCCCACACCCGCAGCATGCGAGCCATGCCGAACACACCTCCGAGGATCGAGCCCACCGTGATCACGGCGACGGCGAGGCCCCCCCGGCCGAGGAGCAGCATCTGGAGGACGGCGGTCGCAGCGACGTGGGGACGCACCACCTCCGGCGACCCGAGACCCGCAGGATTCCATCCACCGGCGTACGCCCCGAGCGTCGCAGTCGCCGAGGACGCGGGCGGCAGGGAGAAACCGACCACGGGGAGATGGGCGGTCCAGACATCGCGGGTGGCGACCAGCGTCAGCATCACCACGAACATCCCGACGAAGAGTGCCGGGTGCCGGATGCTCTGCTGGCCGCTGACCACAGCCTCCGAGAATCCCGACAGGACGCCATCGGGAAAGCGTCGGGCGATGCGTTCCAGCAGGTCCTCGTAGAGATTACGAAGGCGCACAGAGCCGCTGGTCTGGTACCGGAACAGCTCCTCGTCACCGGCCTCCCGGCCCCGTCTCGCCTGCCATCGGGACCGCAGCGCCGAGGGGAGCCGGACGATGTTCCAGCCCCATGCGGCAAGCACGCCGGGGAGCGGAAATCGCCCGGTGAATGGGCGAAGGACCGACTCGACGAGACCGATCATGAGGGAGACCGGTAGCGCCCACGCCAGGGTGAGAGGACCGTAGGCCTTGATCATCGCCCTGATCTCGCCGGCCCGTTCCCGCCAGCGGGGCTCCGGATCGGGTCCCTGGTACTCGACCACCGACGAGGGCACTACCACGATGCGCCCGCCGCGCAGCCGAGCACGCTGGCAGAAGTCGATGGCGGCGGAGGTCGGCGCCATCTTGAGGTCGACGCCGCCCAAGCCTTTGAACAGATCCCGACGCACCAGCATCGACGTCCCGCCGGCGGCCGCCACGTCCCGGATGACGTCGTACTGCGCCTGGTCCACCTCGTCGGCCTCGAGACCGCTGTACGGGGCAGCGAACACGTCGGTGGCATACCCCACCGAGATGAGCCGCTGCGGATCCTCGGCGTCGACGACCTTGGAGCCGGCCACCGACGCATCCACCCGCTCCCCATCGTGAATGAGCGCCGCCAGGGCCGCCGGTCGGGGACGCGAGCGCTCCCGGAGGAACCAGACGTAGGTGATGTCACGCTCGATCGAGTCGTACACGCCGCGCAGGTTGGGTCGCCAGGTCGCACCCGACTCGCTGGCGACCTTGCGGGCGGCATCGTCGCCACCGACGACGAAGACCCGTTTCGGCTGGAAGGTCTGTTCGCTGACGGCGGCGAGGCACGGCCCGAGGATCTCCGCATCGTCTGCGGTGACGACGGCGACGACGGTCGGCGCGGTGGGCTTCTCGGGCGGCCCTGAAGGGTCCGTGGACATGGGTTGGGTCATTGTAAGGATGTCCGGGCTCTGCGAGCCCGGACAGCAGGCAGCTGGCAGCAGGCAGCCGGCAGCACCGCCAACTAGGTCGCACTTCTGCCACCGAGCGTCCTCGACCGGCGACAATGGCGCCATGCCCAGGGTCGTCCTTCTCGCTGGCGGTGTCGGCGGTGCCCGCGCCGCCCGCGGCTTCGCTGCCGTACTCGGCCCAGCGGACTTCACCGTGGTGGGCAACGTCGGCGACGACGACTGGATGTACGGCGTCCACGTCTCCCCCGACCTCGACACCATCGTCTACACGCTCGCCGGCCTCGAGGGTCCGGAGGGCTGGGGCCGCGCCGACGACACCTTTGCGGTGATGGCCGGCCTCGAGCAGATCAACGTCGACACCACCTTCCGTCTCGGTGACAACGACCTCGCCGTGTGCCTGGCGAGGACCCGCGCCTTGGACGAGGACGAGCCCCTGTCGCTGATCTCGGATCGCATCGGTGCCCTGCTCGGGGTGCAGCACCAGGTGCTCCCCGCCACCGACGACCGGCTGCGGACGCGCATCCACGCCAGAACGGGTGAGTGGATGTCGTTCCAGGAGTACTTCGTCCTGCGGGGTCAGCAGGACGAGGTCGCCGAAGTGGTCTTCGACGGAGCCGACCACGCCCACCCGGCACCGTATGTGCTCGACGCGATCACCGGAGCCGACCTGGTCGTCATCGCCCCGTCGAATCCGATCCTTTCGATCTGGCCGATCCTCGCCGTGGGCGAGATCGCCGAGGCCGTAGGCGAGGCGCGCCGGGTCATCGCGGTGAGTCCACTCTTCGGGGGCAAGGCGCTCAAGGGCCCCGCCGATCGGGTGATGAAGTCGCTCGGACTCCAACCGGGGACCGCCGGGATCCTGGAGGCGTACCGCGGCCTGCTCACCGACCTCGTGGTCGACATCGGCGACGCCGAGGACGCCGGCATGTCCGAGGACGTTCGCATCCATGCCCTCGACACCCGCATCGCCGAACCGAAAGCCGCCGAACGGTTCGCCACCGAAGTGCTGGCCCTATGACCCTGACCATCCACCCGCTGACAGGCATCCCCGAGGTCGAGCACGGTGACGATCTGGCGGCGCTGCTGCTCGAGGCGATCCGGGAAGCGGGCCTGGCCCTGGAAACCGGGGACGTGCTCGTGGTCACCCACAAGGTCGTATCGAAGGCTGAAGGCGCGGTGGTCCCTCTCGAGGGACCAAACGAGGACGCCGCCTACCGGGCAGTGGTGATCGACGAAGCCGCCGAGATCGTGCGCCGTCGCGGCGACCTGATCATTGCCCGGACCAAGCACGGGTTCATCTGCGCCAACGCTGGAGTCGATCGGTCGAATGCGGCGCCGGGGACCGCCATCCTCCTCCCCCACGACCCGGACCGCTCGGCCCACGGCCTGCGGATGTCCCTGAAGGCAGCCACCGGCATCGACCCGGTGGTCGTCGTTTCCGACACGTTCGGCCGTCCCTGGCGCCGTGGGTTGGTGGACGTCGCCATCGGCATCTCGGGCATGGAGGCGATCCTCGACCTCCGCGGCACCGTGGACGGTGTCGGCCGGGAACTCCAGGTGACCGAGATCGCCCTCGCCGACGAGATCGCCGCCGCTGCCGACCTGGTCATGGGCAAGGCCGATCGCATACCGGCGGCGCTGATCCGCGGGCTGTCGGTGCCGCGGGGGGAAGGCCGAGCCGCCGACCTGATCCGGCCACCCGAGGAAGAGCTGTTCCGCTGACCGGCGCGGCGAGTCAGGGGATGCCGGACCCGCGGTTACGGTCGACATGAGACGGCAGCGCCCGGCGCGCCCGGACGTCTAAACCGTCAGAAGCCTCCACCCACCACGGCACTCGTAGACCCGCCCCGTGCCGCGTCGTACACCAACTGCGTGCTGGCGTTGAACTTGGGGCCGTGCATCGCCTTCACGCCGCGGTAGCCGTACGAGTTGACGGAGATCACAACGCCGTTGTGCCCGCTCGTCTTCGACTTGATCCACGGGCCTCCGGACGACCCGCCGGTCATGTCGCACAGGTTGAGCCGGTAGGTCGCGTTGGCATTGCTCGGATCGGCAGTCACGCCGTTGGCGCAGTAGGTCAGCTACTGGCCGTTGTACTTCTGCGCGGCCGGGTAACCGAATGCCCAACCCTGCACCGAGTTGTCTGTGGCCACTGCGTTGAAGTCGATCCCCAGCGGCGTGACCACCACATCGAGATAGTCCATCGCGTGCCCGCCTTCCAGGGCCATGGCGAAGCCGAAGTCGTACCGCGTGGCCGTCGAGTTGAAGCTCGACTGACTGGCGTATCCGTCATGGACGAACAACGCGGCTGCGCTCCAGCACCCGAGGTGGGTGTCGTCGCAGTACGACGAGTTCGATGTCGACAAAGGTGCGGGGGCCGCGTCGTAGTTCGGGATGAACACCCAATGCTGGGCGAACTGGTTGTTGACCTCGTCGTACACACAGTGAGCCGCGGTCACGATGACCGACCGCTCGGCAACCCCGTCCGTGACCACGCTCGCCGAGCACACGTAGTAGGACGACCCGAGGGCGAACAGCACCTTGCCGCTGGCGTTGGCGATGTCGCCACCCTGAGTCCAGCGAGCACCGCTGACGACGACGATCTCATCTCCGCCATCCGGCACCGTGGTGGTCGTGGTCGTTGTGCTGGTGGTAGTGGTGGTGGTGTCATCCGGGCAGTCGCGCGGCACTCCGGGAGGGCCTCCACAGTGCCCGGGCGCGTGATGCGCCGGGAGCACGCTCGTCCCCAGCACGTCAGGCGCGTCGAGCACCATGTCGCGCGGGATCGCTCGAGCGACGCGAGCGTGGGTCCAGAAGCTCGAGGGTCCTCTGATGATTTGCCCGTACGCCTTCGGCCGGCGTAGAACCCGACTGTCCGCCACCCCCCGACCCGGCTCCGGCGATCGCGGGAACGGCGACCACCAGCACTGCGGCGACTACTGCCAGACGAAGCCACTTCATGGTCGGACCTCCGCGCTAGGTGAGTGCGTGAAGAGCGTAGCGATCAGGCGGTGCGCGCGCCGGGGGCTCGGCGAGCAAGGGCCGGAGGTCGTCACCTGCCCCATCGCCCGGAATGTGTCATACCCGAGGGTCATGATGCAGTCATGGAGTTGGCACGAATCCGGGAAGCAGTCGGGGTACTCAAGGCGGAGCTGAACAGCCTGGTGCCGTCGATGGTCGACCCGGGAATGGCGCAGCGGCTCATCGAAGCCCTAAGCGAAGGAAGCCGAGCCTGCTCCAGTGCGACCGCGCTTCTCGCCTCACGGGTCGGCGATCCCGACCGCCTCGCCCGGGACCTCGGAACCTCGATCGGGCGAGCGCGCGCCGTGAGTGATCTCTCCAATCAGCTGAAGCGCACCCCGGCCCTCGACCGGGCCATGCGCGACGGCGCGCTGTCGGTAGACCAGGCGACCGAGATCTCCAAGGCCGAAGCCGTGGTCCCGGGTTCGGCCGACCATCTTGTCGAGGTTGCCCGGTCCGAACCCTTCCACGAGCTCAAGCGCCAAGCCCGCCAGGCGATCCTCGACGCCGATCGCGCCCGACTGCCCGACCGCCAACGACGGGCCCGACGCGCCGCTCACTGGGTCACGCCGCTCGGCATGGTCCACATCGAGGCCGACCTCGAGCCCCACATCGGCGCCCCCATCGTCGAGTGCCTCGACGCCGACGCTCGCCGCATGGCCAAGAGCGGTGTCGAACCGTTCCAGCACCATCTCGCCGACGCCGTCGCCGAAGCCCTCGGAGGGAACGGCTCGGCACCGTCGTCACGAAGCGATGTGGTCGTGCTCGTGAGCCACGAAGTCGCCGAGCGCGGGTGGATCGATGTCCGGGACGACGAGCACTGCCACATCGTCGGCGTCGGCCCGATCGGCCCGCAGACGGCGAAGGGCATCGCC
The DNA here is from genome assembly GCA_040902765.1 of Acidimicrobiia bacterium. Lineage (NCBI taxonomy): Bacteria > Bacillati > Actinomycetota > Acidimicrobiia > Acidimicrobiia bacterium. The sequence continues at coordinate 13,010 of JBBDWO010000020.1, forward strand.
GACGATGCCTTCCTCAGCGGAGTGCTCTTCGACGGCAAGGATCTGCGTCACATCAAGACCTGGGGTCGGCATGTGCCTGCGCCGGTGCGGCTTGCGCTGCGGCTCGGTCCGGGTCCCGAGTTCGACGGTCCCCGCTGCATCGACTGCGGCAATCGTCTCCAACTCGAGCTCGATCATCAGACACCCCTGTCCGAAGGTGGGCCAACCAGTTTCGACAACCTCGAACCCCGATGCGAGAAGTGTCATCTAGCGAAGACACGGCGCGAACGCAGACGGCGCCGGCTGGACCGGGCGGCAAGCGGCGTGTCGGCGGGCGTTAGTGGTGCTGTCCAGGAACGCTCGCCGCCCTAAGGAGACGGCTCCGCAACCCCGGGCCATCCGCCCACGTACTCCATCGAATTCAGAAGGTCGAGGACCTGTGCCCGGGTCTCTTCCGAGGCGTCATCACCGATCGCCACGAACACGAGGAGCGCCCGATCGCCATCCACGAACGCGACCCAGCGGATATAGAGGTCGTGCCGGTCCTCCCGATACAGACACTCGGCGGCCTCGGTGTTCGCTCCCCACTCGTCGAGCCACTCGTAGGTGAACTCCTCGGGGTGGGGCAAGGACGCGTATCGACCTGGGCCGAGTTGCACGGATACAAAAGCACTCGTTGGACCAGTGACCTCCAGAGCAAACTCGGGTACCTGAGCACAGCGACTTCCCCCCGGTCGCATCGGAAAGGTCGCGGCCGAGAAGATCTCCGTCGGGATGGCCAGCGCCGGCGTGAGCGACTCCTCAGCAACGATCCACCCGGCCGGGACCTCGAAGCGATAGCCCTCGGCCTCGTGCGCAACCCACGCGCGGTTGAACACGATCGGAATGTCGTCGCACCGTGTCCCTCCGTCGGGACAGGGCGCGCCGGGGTCGAGGAGCACCTCGATCTGGTAGTCGACGGCCCGCTCGATGGCGTAGGACGCGGTAGCGAGGTCGTCCCAGTACCACACCTCGCCTCGTCGCTCGACGATCCGCACGTCGACGGCGCGTATGAAGTACTCGGTGAACAGGTGCTGCAGGATCTCGGCACGATCGCGCTCGATGATCGCCGCCACCCGGTCGCGATCGGTGTCACCCTTTACCGGGAGCGACCCGGCGGAACCCGTGAGGTGTGGCGCCGCTGCCGGGCAGTCAGACGGGCTTTGCGTGAAGATCGTCTCCGAGCACGGCCCGGATCGGAAGGGCAGGGCTGCGGTGTACGGCTCGGCATCGCCGACCGCAACGGTCACCTCGACACACGGGTCGCCGGTGAACACGAACCCGCCGACGAACTGGGCCGGCTCGTCGGCGCACGGCAGGAAGGTCACTGCCCGCTCGTGCCGGTCGACCCGATACGCGCCTCCCGAGTTCCAACGATCCGAGTTGTAGAGGTGGGCGGCACGATGGACGTAGGACGGTGCGATGGTGAGCGTGACGGAGACACCGGGCTCGAGGACGGCGATCGTCTTCGTCGATGGATCCGCGCCGGGGCCGCCCTGTCCCGCCGGGGCGACATGCCACAGCCACAGGGGTCCATATCGGATGGCATTGTCCTGCCAGCCCTCGGACATGTTCTCGATGCCACAGTCGCCTTCTGTCACATATGCCTCGGGTTCCGCCACGGGCTCGTCCCACGGCGACCAAAGGCCAGCGACAAAAGCGAGGGCGTCGGAGCGGGCAAGATCCTGATCGGGAAGCGGCGGTGGGTTCTCGCAGAAGACCATGACGAAGTCGCTGGTGCCGGTTGCGATGGCCAGGCCCACACCGCCCTCGACACCGGGGAACTCGTGCGCCTCGACGGGCGTCCGTCCTGGGCGATCCACCAAGACCGTGGCAATCGCCCCCTCGAATGCGAGGTCGAGGTTGGTGTAGGTCGATGACACCGTGCACACCCGACCAGCGCTGGCTTCGAACACCACGCCGATCGTCGAGTCGTCGGGGATGAAACCCTCCGCACCCTGCTCCGGGGCAAACGACGACACGAGTTCGAACCCGTCGGGGATGTCCAGCTGCATCACGCCGATGGGGATAGTGGGTGGGACGGCGATCGATCCGTCGGCGTCTCGCTCGATCCGCAGCCTCCTGAGGTGCGGCCCGACCTCGTACAGAGCGTCGTCCGTACCCACGAGTGTCCCGCCCGAGGAACCGGACACATCACTCAGCGCCATCGGGATCCATGCGGCGCGGACGGCATCCCACACCGCCACGCCGGAACACATGCGCACCACCGGGGTGCCCCCGACCGATGATGCCTCGGGAAGGCACTCGTAGAACCGCAGCGGCAGATCACCCGGGCGGGTCCACTCCTCGTCGCGGTAGAACGCCGTTGCCATGTCGTATGTCACGACCATCAAGCCCTCGTCGGTCCACACGCTGTCGCGGGCTCGTTCAGGTACCGGCGGTCCGTCGAGCAACACCCAGGCATCGTCGCCCGGCGTCCACGCTCGAAGCGAGCCCGACCCGATGGCAAGCACGCGGTCCCCGGTCCAGTGGGCACGTTGCGGGCTGTGCACCGCATCGTCGGCGCCGCCGGGAAAGGCGGGGAGATCGAGGGGATGTGGGGAAAACCAGTCGTAGGCCATCTGCTGACGAGGTGCAACGAGCAGCTCACCGGTCCACGCCACCGAAACGAGCGGCGCCAGCCGCGAGAAGAAGTCGCCGCGCAGGGGTTCCCACGTGCCCGTTTCCGGGTGGTACGCCGCGGTGCCCACACAATCGTCGACGATGAGCGCCGCCCCCTTCAAGATGATGACATCGTCGACGGCTATGGCTTGTGTCTGGCCGAGCGGTGAGCACACCTCGTCAGGAAGGGGCTCGACGGGACGCCAGATCGCAGTCTGCGGGTCGAACAGGAAACCGTCCTGGTGGTACCAGCTGTAGTCAAGTTGATCTTCGAGTCCCGGAGTGTCACCACCGCCCCAGGCAAACAACTCGGTGCCCGTCCAGGCCGTCGCGACTCCGTACCGGCCCGCGATCGGTCCGGCGTCGAGTTCCTCCCAACCGGCACCGAGGATCGGGACGGGTTCACCCGACACGCCACCTGGGTGGGTCGTCGTGGTCACGCCGGTCGTCGGCACGGTCGTGTCGGGAAGCGTCGTCGACACGGCGGCGGTGTCATCGGGTGGCCGTGTCAGGACCAGGACGGCCACAGCGGTCAAGAGCACACTCCCGACCGCCGCCCCGGCAAGGACTCGGGTGCGGCGCATCCTGCGGTCCCGATAGGCGGCCGCATCGAGCGGGTCGCCCACGCGAGCGGCCATGCGATGCGCGTGCTCGGCGGCGCGACGGGCGACGTCGTCGAACTTCACTCCTCCACCTCCAGCCGCTCTGCGAGCGCGACACGCGCCCGTGCGAGGTGGACGCGGACCGTCGAGGCCGAGATGCCGAGGACCGCAGCCACGCCGTCCGAATCGAGATCGTCGACATACGTCAGGGCCACGACCTGGGCCTGTCGCCGCGGCAGCGCGCGGACCTCCGCCCAGAACCGATCGGACACGGGATCTGCCGGGGGTGAGACGTCGTTGGGACGCAGCCTCAGCACGGCACGGGTCTCGGCGCGCACCTGCCTCCATCGACCGATCGCCAGGTTGAGTGCGACGCGACGAACCCAGGCGGCGGGTCGCTCCAGGCGCCCAATGCGGTCCCAGTCGCGCCAGGCGCGGAAGAACGCCTCCTGGGTGGCGTCCTCAGCGTCGCCGGTTCGCCTCGTCAGTCCGATGGTCACTGCAAGCACGCCGCGCACCTCGCGCCGGTAGAAGGTCTCGAAGGGCTCAGGCGACCCGACGACCTGTCGATCATCCGACCGCTGACGCCGCCGGTCTCCCCGTTCCATGTCTGGGGTATACACGCGCCGGGCCGCTCCCGTGCTTACCTAATGCCGCCCGCGACGCGACAATCACGCCATGCCCGAGCTCCCCGACGTCGAGATCTACGTCGAACGTTTCGATGCGCTCGTCGGCGGCAGCCCGCTCGAGCGACTCCGGGTAGCCACACCCTGGGTGCTGCGCACCTACGACCCGCCACCGGAGGAGTTGGAGGGCCGGGCCCTCATCGGTGTGACGCGTCTGGGCAAGCGGATCGTGCTCGAGTTCGACGGTGACCGGTACGCGGTCATCCATCTGATGGTGGCCGGGCGGCTCCGGTGGCGAGCACCCGGCTACGCCATCCCCAAGACCCGCGGCCTCGCCGCCTTCGACTTCCCAACAGGCACCGTCCTGTTCACCGAAGAGGGGAAGACCAAGCGGGCCAGCCTCCACCTGCTGCGCGGCCGCGACGGGCTGGCCGAACACGACCGTGGCGGCCTCGAGCCGATCGGCAGCGACCCCAGCGCGTTCGCCGAAGCCCTCCGACGCGAACGCCACACCCTCAAGCGCTCACTCACCGACCCTCGGCTGTTCTCCGGCATCGGCGGCGCCTACGCCGACGAGATCATGCATCGGGCCAGGGTGTCCCCCATCGCCATGACCGACCGCCTCACCGACGAGCAGATCACGGCACTGCACGAGGCCACCACGATGGTGCTCACCGAATGGGTGGAGCGGCTGCGTGAGGAGGTAGGCGACGGCTTCCCGGAAAAGGTCACCGCGTTCCATCCGGAGATGGCCGTCCACGGCAAGTACGGCCAGCCGTGCCCCGACTGCGGGGCGCCGGTCAAGCGCATCGTGTACGCCGACAACGAAACCAACTACTGCGCCCGCTGCCAGACCGGCGGCCGCATCCTCGCCGACCGCGCCCTCAGCCGACTCCTGAAAGACCAGTTCCCCCGCCAGTTGGAGGATTGAGTCCAACGGGCAACCGGCAACCGCTAACGGGCAACCGGCAACCGGCAACCGGCAACGGCTGAGCCGAAGGCTCAGCCCCTATACCACTCCACCGTCTTGCGCAGACCCGACTCCAGCGAGGTCCACGCCTCCCAGCCCAGGACCTTCTTCGCCTTCGACGAGTCGACCACGTTGCGACGAACGTCACCGGGACGCGGGGGTCCGAACACCGGCGCCTTGCTGTACCCGGTGATGGCGGCCAACTGATCGAACAGTTCGATCACAGACGTCTCGACACCGCTCCCGACATTGAGCAGCAGACCACCCCCGGCATCTGCCGCCCGCAGGAAGGCGTCACATACGTCGCCGACGTAAACGTAGTCCCGGGTGTGGCCACCGTCGCCGTTGATGGTGATCCTCCCGTTCTCCAGCATGGCGCGGGCGAAAATCGCCACGACGCCGCCCTCCAGACCGGGGTCCTGGCGGGGGCCGTACACGTTGGCCAGCCCGAGCAGCGTGTAGTCGAGCCCATGGGTCGCCGAGTACCAGGCGAAGTAGTCCTCGACGAGCTTCTTCGAGATCCCGTACGGTGACCCCGGGTGCTTGGCAGCCGTCTCCTTCGCCGGGAGCTTCACCCCACTCCCGTAGATCGCACCCCCGGACGAGGCGAAGACGATCTTGCGAGCCCCCGACCGCCGGGTCGCCTCCAGCACGTTGAGCGTTCCGATCACGTTGACCATGGCGTCGTGGATGGGATCGATCACGGACGGTGCCACCTTGCTCTGTGCGGCAAGGTGAAACACGACCTCAGGACGAAAGCGCTGCATGACGTCGGCGAGGTCTTCGGACTGGATGTCGGTGACGTGGACCGACACGTTGCCCCGGCGACGCGCCCCCGCCAGCCGATCCATCTCACCGAAACTGAGGTCGTCGACCACCTGGATATCCCATCCGTTGTCGACGAGGACGTCGACGAGGTGACTGCCGATGAACCCGGCCCCACCGGTCACGATCCCGCGCACGTCACACCTCCGACCGTCATTCTGGTGGCTGGAACCTGATCGCCGCTTCACCGAGCACCGCATCCGGGGCGAGCCGCGCACCGCCGGTGAGCTCGCAACGAGCGCCGACCACGGCCCGCGCCCCGATCATCGAGTCGCCAGTGACGGTCGCTCCTTCGCCTACGACGGCGTCCCACCCGATGACGCCCCGGCGAACCACGGCGCCGCTACTGATCCGGGCACCGCCGAGCACCACCGCCTCCTCGACGACGGCCTCCGGAGCCACGGTCGCCGACGGATCGATCCACGACCACGCGCCCCCATCACCGAGCATCCCGCCGTGGGCGTCGAGATACAACGTGGGAGTGCCGATGTCGAGCCATCGCCCGTCGAGCGTCACCGCGGCGAGCGCACCGCGTCCGGCGAGATCGGGGAACACGGTTCGCTCGAACGAGAGGGGTCCCGGCGGGTAGTCCTCCAGCGCGCCCCGAGACATGACGTACACGCCCGCGTTCACCGTCCTCGCCGGCGCATCGGCCGTGGGCATCTTCTCGAGGAAGCGCTCGACGCGTCCCTCTCCGCCAACCACCACCACCCCGTAGGCACTCGTGTCGTCGACCTCGACGAGGGCGAGCGTCGCCTCCGCGCCGGCGTCGGCCACCAAGGGACGCAGATCGGCTTCGAGGATCACATCCCCGTTCAGCACGAAAAACCGGTCGTCGAACCCATCGAGCGCCGACCGGACCCCACCGGCCGTATCGAGTGGTCGATCCTCCACGATGAGACGCAGCTCGACCCCCCCTACCGGCTGGGAGGCAAACGCCTCCCACTCCTCCAGCAGGTGCGTCCCGACGGTGAGAAACACCTCGTCGACGCCGAGCTCGGCGAGGCGGGCGATCTGATACTCGATGAACGGCAGCCCGGCGAGCGGGAGCAGGCCCTTCGGGATCTCGGCGGTGATGGGCCACATCCGCGTGGCGCGCCCGCCCACGAGCACCACGGCCTGGCGGACGGTCACGGGGTCTCAGCCGGTGGGTGCATCCAGGCCGACGATAACCAGCAGATCGACGCCATCGGGGGTCCTCCCGACGACCGCCCGGCCGTATCCGAGCTCGGCCACCACCGCCTCGGCGGCCCTGAGGTCGTTGGCGCGCGCCACCACCAGGGTGATGGCGTAGTCGGTCCGCGTCGAATTCGTGGTGGCGACCACATCGAAACCGGCAGCCGTCAACACGTCGCCGACCTGCGTGGCCGCCCCGCTGCGGCCGTTGCCGTTCTGGACCTCGACGGCGGCGTCGCGGCCCACCGCGCTCCCGATGGGACGCCCGGCGACGAAGGCGGAGATCATCTCAGATGTCAGCGGCTCGTCGGCGACCACGTACGACACGCCGCCCTCATCGCTGATGCGGCCCGGGAGAGTCCCGGTGTCCATGCCCTCGGGCTCGATGTTGCGCATCGACCAGGCGAGGTTGATTATCTCGTCCTCGCGAAAGTTGCTGTCGGTGGTGACGAAGCCACCCAGGGCGTCGAGCAGCGAGTTGAAGCCGGCTGGCGACGACGGTGGCTCGATCTGCGTGATGATCGCCATGAGGATGTCCTGCTGGCGGCGCGTCCGCCCGAAGTCACTGCCGTCGACGCTCACCCAGCCGCCGCCCTCCCGCTGCTCCTGGTACGAACGGCTGCGGGCGAGGGCGAGCGCCTGCTGGCCATCGAGCGTCTGAGTGCCTGCGCCGATCGAGAGGTTCGACTTGAGGTCGCGCGCCGGATACGGGAACGTCATGCGCACGCCACCGATGGCGTCGACGATCCCGGCGAACCCGCCGAAGTCGACCTCCAGGTAGTGATGGATCGGCGCGCCGATCAGCTCGGTCACCGCGGCGACCAGATCACCTGCCCCGTTGGAGAAGGTGCCGTTGATCTTCTGGGTGACCCCTCCGTATACGACCTTGAAGTCACGGGGGATCGACAGCATCTGGACCGACCCCTCCCGTGGGCGGACCGTGACCAGCATGATCACGTCGGCCCGCTCGCCGCCGAAGGAGCCGGTGTGGGCGAACTCGCTGCCCAGCCCCTCCCGCCGATCGCTACCGACGAGGAGGAAGGTCCTCGGGCCCAACGGTTCCGATGATGGGGGGGTGAGCTGCAGTTCCTCGGCCGGAATGGTGGGGATGGCACCGCTCACCTGGTTGGCCGCCCACCAGATCGCTCCGAGGGTCCCGAAGACGGCGACGTTGGCGAAGATGAGGATGCCGATGATGGCGCGCCGCGCTCCGCTCTTGCGGGGACGGCTACGCGGCGCGGGGGGCGTGAGAGGTGATGGCATCGGCGGGAGGTCCTTTTGTAGCAGTCGCCAGGCGCTACGCGGTGGCGGCGGAGGCTGAGGGGGTGAGCGAATAGGCTCGCCCCCTGAGACGCTACGAGGGCCGCCGCCGGTTCCCGGGTCCGACCCTGCGGTGGATCTCACGCAACTCGTCGCCGTCCGGGAGGTACTCGAGGGCGGCGCCCGGCGACCCGGTCACGCCGGCGCGAGCACCGTGAACCGGTCGAGGAAGGCGACCAGGCGATCCGCCATGTCCTCGAAGGCGGCGTAGTCGAAGTCGTCTGCGTCCTCGTCGAGCAGGGAGGACGCCGTGGTAGGAAAGACAGCCCACTCGCCGCGGCCCACCGACCCATGGAGGGCCCGAACCGCCTCGCCCTCGTCATCCGGCTCGTTGGCGATGATCCCCAAAATCGGTCCACGGACGGATCCCAACACCGTTTCCAGGTCGGTGACGGGACCGCCGAGGATCACCAGGGGGCCACCGATGTCGGTGGCGGCTCCCGCCCCGGCCACGGCCGATCCCCCGACGGCGACCACGGCCGGGGGTTCAGGTCGACAGAACGCCGACCACCCGTGCCGCATCGTCTCGGCAACCCGCACCGCGTCGTCGGCCACCCGGTCGGGCGACAGCTCTGTATCGCCGCCGCGGGAGAGATCAGGGGCGGCGGCGGCGTACCCGTACCGGGCGAGGCGTCGACACAGTGCCCGGACACTCGGCGTCTGGCCGTCCTCGTCGTGGAGCACGACAACGGCCGGATGGCGACCCACCACGTCGGGACGGCTCAGATAGACGGATCGGTGTGGCGGCGACGGCAGCACGGTCCGTCCGTAGAGGATCTGAACCCGGCCTTCCCCGTCGATGAGAGCCATAGGAAGAGGGTAGCGAGCAGCATTGGGGTCGCCAGCTACCGGCTACCAGCTTCCAGCTACCAGCAATCCGGCTAAGAGCCATGAGCTACGAGCTCCGTACGTGCCTCACCTCGCCCGAGTCGAGCACCACGGTCCCTTCTGGTGTATCGACGATGAGGCCGCCGCGGTCGTCCACACCAACGGCACGGCCCGAGCCGTTCGGATCCCAGGTGATCTCGGTGCCGAGCGTGGTGCACCGCTCCTCGTACTCGTCACGGCCCCAGTCGTCCGGGCCGCGATCCAGCCGGGCAACGGCCTCGAGCGCCCACCGCACGGCAAAGGAGCGCGACGCATCATCCCCCGGATCTTCCGAGAAGAGCGCCGCCGCCCCTTCCATCGGGGACGGCCAGTAGAGGTTGACCCCCATGCCGATCACCACGAGGTCACCGTCTGACTCGACGAGGAGGCCACCGACCTTCGAACCACCCCGCACCAGATCGTTGGGCCACTTGAGTCTCACCTCGAACGTCGCTGCGGCGGCGAGGCCGGCGACGAGGGGCACGACCGCCAAAGACTCGGCCGGCCACGGCAGCCTCACGGCCAGCGACGTGGCGACCGCCCGGTCGGCATGGACCCAGGTACGCCCGGTCCGCCCCCGGCCGCCCGTCTGGCGAGCGGCGGTCACCAGGAGCGGCGCCTCGCCGACCCTGGCCCGCGCCTCATCCATCGTGGAGGCGGTTTCCTCCAGGTGGACGACGTCGAGGGGTGTAGCCATATGCGCGGTGATGGGAGTCGAACCTCAGAGCGACCATACTCATCCACCGAACCAGCAGGGAGCGCATGAGCACCTCCGACCGCATCGAACGGCTACGCCAGATCCGCGAGGAAGCGGCCCACGCCGGGAGTGCCCGCGCCGTAGCCAAGCAGCACGAGTCCGGGAAGCTCACCGCCCGGGAGCGCATCGACCTGCTCCTGGACAAGGACTCGTTTGTCGAGATCGACAAGTTCGTACGTCACCGCGCCACCGCCTTCGGCATCGGAGAGACCCGCCCGCCGGGAGACGCCGTCGTCACCGGCTGGGGCACCGTCGACGGGCGCACCGTGTTCGTGTTCGCCGAGGACTTCACCGTCTTCGGTGGCTCACTGGGCGAGGCGGTGAGCGAGAAGATCTGCAAGCTCATGGATCTCGCCATGGACACCGGCGCACCGATCATCGGGCTCAAGGACTCCGGCGGCGCCCGCATCCAGGAGGGCGTCATGGCACTGGACGCCTACGGGAAGATCTTCAGGCGCAACGTCGCCGCCTCCGGCGTCATCCCGCAGATCTCGGTGATCATGGGTCCCTGCGCCGGCGGCGCCGTGTACTCCCCCGCCATCACCGACTTCGTGTTCCAGGTGGAAGGGACCGCCCACCTGTTCATCACGGGCCCGGACGTCATCAAGGCGGTCACCGGCGAGGACGTCACCTTCGACACCCTCGGCGGCACCCAGCCGCACAGCACCGTGTCCGGGGTCACCCACTTCGTCACCGACGACGGCGAGCAGGCGCTGGAGGAGGTCCGATACCTGCTGTCGTTCCTCCCACAGAACAACCTGGAGGCTCCCCCCTTCTTCGCTCCCTCCGATCCCGCCGATCGCATGGACGACGAGTTGACCGCCATCGTCCCCGACTCGCCGAATCAGCCGTACGACATGAAGCGCCTCGTCGAACTGGTGGTCGACAACGGCGAGTTCTATGAGGTCCAGGAACACTTCGCCCCCAACCTGCTCATCGGATTCGCCCGCCTCGACGGATACAGCGTCGGGATCGTCGCCAACAACCCGGCGGCCCTCGCCGGTACCCTCGACATCGACGCCTCGGTAAAGGGGGCGCGGTTCGTTCGGTTCTGCGACGCCTTCAACATTCCCATCGTCACCTTCGTCGACGTGCCCGGCTTCCTCCCCGGCGTCGATCAGGAGCACGGAGGGATCATCCGTCACGGCGCCAAGCTGCTCTACGCCTACTGCGAGGCCACGGTGCCGCGAGTGACCGTGGTCACCCGCAAGGCCTACGGCGGGGCATACCTCGTCATGAACTCGCGGGCGGTCGGCGCCGACATCGCCCTCGCCTGGCCGACCGCCGAGATCGCGGTCATGGGCGCCCAGGGAGCGGTGAATGTGATCCACCGGCGGGCGATCGCCGACGCCGAGGACGCGGACGCCAGGCGGGCCGAGCTCATCGCCGAATACGAGGGTGCCTTTTCCAATCCCTATGTGAGCGCCGAACGCGGGCTCATCGACGAGGTGATAGAGCCACGGGAGACCCGGCCGCGGCTCATCAGGGCGCTCGACATGCTGCGTACCAAGCGCACGTCGCTGCCTCCGAAGAAGCACGGGAACATCCCTCTCTAGGATGCCCGGAATGCACTCCGTGCTGGTCGCCAACCGCGGCGAGATCGCCGTCCGCGTCATCCGCGGCATACGAGAGATGGGCTTGCGGGCCGTCGCCGTCTACTCGGAACTCGACCGCGATGCCCTCCACACCCGGATCGCCGACGAAGCGTGGAATGTGGGTCCCGCCCCGGCCGCCGAGTCCTACCTGGACATCAACGCCATCCTCCGGGCCGCCGCCGAGGCCAAGGTGGATGCGATCCACCCCGGATACGGGTTCCTCGCCGAAAACGCCGAGTTCGCCCGAAGGGTGATCAAGGCCGGGATCACCTGGATCGGGCCGCCCCCGGACGCCATCACCGCCATGGGCGACAAGATCTCATCTCGGAAGGTGGCCGAACAGGCCGGGGTCTCCGGGGTGCCGGGAACGATGGAGGCGCTGACCACCGCCGAGGACGTCGAGCGGGTCGCCGAGGAGTTCGGCTATCCGATCGCGATCAAGGCGGCCCACGGCGGAGGTGGCAAGGGCCTGCGGGTGGTCCGAGAACGCTCGGAGGTCGCCGAGGCGTTCGAGGCGGCGTCACGGGAGGCGGATGCCTACTTCAAGAACCCCGAGGTCTACGTTGAGAAGTACCTCGAGCATCCCCGCCACGTCGAGGCGCAGATCATCTTCGACCAGCACGGCAACGGATTCTTCCTCGGTGAGCGCGACTGCTCCCTGCAGCGCCGACACCAGAAACTCATCGAGGAGACCCCCTCCCCGGTGATGAGCGACAAGCAGCGCAAGGCGATGGGCAAGGCCGCACTCGCCATCGCCCGCGCCGCCGGTTACGTCAATGCCGGCACCGTCGAGTTCCTGGTCGACCGGTCCGGAGACTTCTACTTCCTCGAGATGAACACGAGGCTCCAGGTGGAACACACCGTGACCGAGATGGTCACCGGCATCGACCTGGTCCGCGAGCAGCTACGGGTCGCCATGGGTGAGAAGCTCGATCTGGTGGTCGAGCCCCGGGGCCACGCCATCGAGTTCCGGGTCAACGCCGAGGATCCGGCGACCGGGTTCCTGCCGTCCCCGGGCACCATCGTCGAATACCAGGAGCCGGGCGGGTTCGGGGTGCGCGTCGACAGCGGGTACGGTCCCTCGTCGACGGTGAGCCAGTACTACGACAATCTGGTTGCCAAGCTGGTCGTCTGGGGCCGGGACCGCTCGGAGGCGATCGAACGCTCGCGCCGGGCGCTCGGCGAGTTCAAGGTGACCGGCATCGCCACCACCATCCCGTTCCACCTGCTGGCCCTCGACGATGCCTCCTTCATCGCCGGCACCCACCACACGCGTACTGTCGAGGAGGACATGGACCTGTCGGGTCTCACCCATCCGGCGGCCTCGGTGCTGCCGAGCGACGAGGAGATGGCCGAACGGGAGATGACCGTCGAGGTGGGCGGACGCAAGTTCGTCGTCCGTCTGTGGTCACCCGAGATCCCGGTCGCCGGCGTCGCCGGACGCCGCCAGACGCCGCGGCGTCGCCCCCCAAAGCTCACTCCGGCTCGCTCCTCCGCCGGAGGCGAAGGCACCGTCACTGCCCCGATGCAGGGGACCATCGTCAAGGTGTATCGCAAGGCCGGAGATCGGGTCACGGCCGGGGAACCGCTGATCATCCTCGAAGCGATGAAGATGGAGAACGAGGTCAGGTCGCCGCTCGATGGCGAGATCGTCGATCTCAGGGTGCAGCCCGGCGACCGGGTCTCGGCGGGCGCGGTGCTTGCAATCGTGAAGTAGCGGCTCCAGACGAGACGCTTAACGCTCAACGCTCAACGCAGGAGCGTCTTGCGTTGAGCGTTAAGCGTTAAGCGTTCAAGCCACCACTATCAATACCAGGGCTACGGCGGCGAGCGCCATCCCGACCGCTTGTGTTCGATCGACACGCTCGTGGAGCACCAGTCGGGCGAGGCCCACGGTGGCCGCCGGGTACATGGACATGATCACCGACACCAGGGCAAGCAGCTCGAGACGAACCGCCACCAGGAACATCATGTTGGCCAGCAGGTCGAGCACGCCGGCAGAGACCGTCAGGCTTCCCGAGCGCCCGGTGGCGATCAGGGGGCGGCCCCGTGACAGCGCGACGGTGACCATGAGGAGGAGCGCAGCACCTCGGGCCGACGCCAGCGGCCACATGCCGGAGTCGGCGGCGCTGCGCGACAGGAAGATCCCGAAGAACCCGAACAGCGTCCCCGAGGTGAGTCCGAGCAGCACGGCCCGCATCGGCGTGTCGGCGGCGCGAGTGGCGCGGTTGCCGGCTCCGATGAGAACCACTGCCGGAAGGGCCAGCCCGACACCGATCCAGGCGAGCAGCGACGGACGCTCCCCCACCATCACGCCGAAGACGACCGGGGCCAGGGCACCCATCACGGCGGCGACCGGCGCCGCCACCGCCATCCGCGTCGTGGCGAGGGCGTGGTAGTAGACGACCAGCCCCAGGGACCCGCAGATACCCGCCAGGGCACCCCACACGAGGTCGGCCGGTGTCGCCGATCCGCCGACGAACAACAGCGCCAGAGCAACTCCGGCGAGGCCGATGACGTTGACGCCAACCGTGACGGTGATCGCCGGGGCCCGACGGGTGGCCAGCCCACCGAGGAAGTCGGCGACCCCAAAGGTCAGCGAGGAGAGGGCGGCGAGGAGGAGGGGCATAGGTCAGTTACCCGTTACCCGGTGCCCGGTGCCCGGTGCCCGTCCGAGGTCCTGGAGCCTGGGGCCTGGGGCCTCAGTCCGCCGCATCGGCGAGGCTCTCGGTGAGCGACGGGTGGACCATCAGCGTTTCCACCAGCACGTCCACCCGAATACCCGCCTGGACGGCGAGGGCGAGGATGCCGATCAACTCGGATGCGTGATGACCCACGATGGTCCCGCCGAGGATGACGTGGGTGGCGGGGTCGGACACTACTTTGGCGAAGCCGGTCGGGTTGCCTTGTATCAGCGCCCGGGGGTTGGCGGCAAAGGGCACCTTGGTGATGCGCACCTTGCGCCCTTCGGCGCGCGCATCGACCTCCTTGAGACCGACGGAGGCGATCTCGGGTTCGCTGAAGATCGCCTCTGACACCTTCGAGTAGTCGAGCGGCTTGGTCTGGTCGCCCATCAGATGCCCGGCGATCTTGCGACCCTGCATCGTCGCCACCGATGACAGCGGCATCTGGCCGGTGACGTCCCCGGCGGCGTAGATGTGGGGAACGCTGGTCCGCTGATACTCGTCGACGACGACGACGAAACCTCGCCCGTCGACCTCGATGCCGGCGGTGTCGAGACCCAGCCGTTCGGTATTGGCCTCCGATCCCACCGCCAGCAGCACGTGGCTGCCGACGACCCGGCGCCCGTCCTCGGCGGTGACCACGACCCCGTCGTCGGTACGGCGGGCCGAGTCGGCGCGCGCTCCCTTGAGCAGGACGACGCCGCGGTCGAGGAAGTCCTCCTCGAGCGCCGCGGCGACCTCGGGGTCCCGGTGCGGGAGCACATGGTGACGGCTCACCAGCAGGGTCACCTGCGAGCCCATGCTGGCGAAGATGTGGACGAATTCGACCCCGGTCACCCCGGATCCGATGATCACCATGTGCTCCGGTACTTCGTCGAGGTGATAGGCGTGCCGGGTGGTGAGGATCCGCTCGCCATCGACCTCTGCCCAGTCGGGGACCCGCGGGCGGGATCCCGTGGAAACGAGGGCGAAGTCGAACTCGACGGCCTCCTCGCCGTCCTCAAGAGCAACGGCCAGGTCATGCGCGCCGGTAAACCGGCCGTAGCCGCGGAGGATCCGCACTTCCTGGGCCTCGAGCAGATCGGTGGTCGACGCCGACAGGCGATCGGACAGGGCATCCGCCCTGGTCGACATGGCCTTCATGTCCACCTCCGGATCGCCCACCCCGCCGATACCGAGCCGCACCGCGGAGCGCAGCGAGTCGAGACGCATCGACGACGCCACCATCGCCTTCGAGGGGATGCAGTCCCACAGATGGGCGGCACCACCGACGACCGATGCCTCGACTACGGTCACCTCGGCCCCCCGAGCCGCGGCGATGGTGGCCGCGCTCACGCCCGCCGGACCACCGCCGACGACGACGAACCGCGGTCCCGGAGGGTCACTCATTCGCCGGGACGGTAGCGCCCGAAGACACCTTCGAGAACGCCCGAGACCTCCCCCACCGTCGCACCGAGGGCCAGCGCCTGCTTCATCGGATAGAGCAGATTCGCGGTACCACCCGCAGCCGCCTCGACCTCGGCGAGGGTCGCGTCGAGGGCGGTCCCGTCGCGTGCCGCCCGCCACGACGCCAGTCGCTCCGCCTGTCGAGCCTCCGACTCCGGGTCCATCCCCAGCGTCTCCGGAATGGCGGCGCCTTCGGAGACGAACCGGTTGACCCCGACGACCACGGTCTCCCCCGACTCGACGCGACGGGCATGGGCGTAGGCGGAATCCTCGATCATCCCCTGCACGACACCCGCCTCGATCGCCGCCACCGCACCACCGGCGTCGGCGACGGCGCCCATCACCCGCCGCGCCGCTGCCTCCACCGCATCGGTGAGCGACTCGACGAAATAGGACCCGGCGAGAGGATCTGCCGTGTCGGCCACTCCCGACTCGTGAGCGAGGATCTGCTGGGTGCGCAGGGCGATCAGCGCCGAGTCATCGGTGGGGAGGCCGAGCGCCTCGTCGAAGGCGTTGGTGTGCAGCGACTGGGTGCCACCGAGCACGGCGCCGAGCGCCTGGATGGTGGTGCGCACGATGTTGTTCTCCGGCTGCTGCGCGGTGAGCGTGCTGCCCGCGGTCTGAGTGTGGAAGCGCATCTTGAGGGAGTCGTCGCGCTGCGCACCGAGGCGGCGCATCTCATGAGCCCAGATGCGACGGGCCGCCCGGTACTTCGCCACCTCCTCGAACAGGTGGTTGTGGCCATTCCAGAAGAACGACAGCCGCGGGGCGAAGTCGTCGATGTCGAGGCCGGCGTCGATGGCGGCCTCGACGTACGCCAGGCCGTTCGACAGGGTGAGGCCGACCTCCTGGGCGGCGGTGGCCCCCGCCTCTCGGATGTGATAGCCGCTGATCGAGATCGTGTTCCACGCCGGGAGCTCGGCGGCGCAGTAGGAGAACACGTCGGTCACCAGGCGCATCGACGGCGACGGTGGGTAGATGTAGGTGCCGCGCGCCGCGTACTCCTTGAGGATGTCGTTCTGAAGGGTCCCGCGGATCGCATCTGGAGCGACCCCTTGCTCCTCGGCGACCAGCTGGTAGAGGAGCAGGAGGATGCCGGCGGTGGCATTGATCGTCATCGAGGTGGACACCTCTCCCAGAGGTATGTCGGCGAAGAGCCGGCGCATGTCCTCCAGGGAGTCGATGGCCACCCCCACCCTGCCGACCTCTCCCGCCGCCGGCGGAGCGTCAGAGTCGAGGCCCATCTGGGTGGGGAGGTCGAACGCCACCGACAGCCCTGTCTGGCCGGCATCGAGCAGAGCCCGGAAGCGCTCGTTGGTTGCCTCGGCGGTGCCGAATCCGGCGTACTGGCGCATCGTCCACGCCCGACCCCGATACATCGTGGGGTAGGGGCCACGGGTGAACGGGAAGGCGCCGGGCGCTCCGAGCGCCTCCTCGGCGTCCCATCCCCCGAGGTCTGCCGGTCCGTAGACGGGGTCGATCGGGATGCCGCTCGACGTCTGACGTTCCGGTCCGGAATCCTGGGCCATGGGTACACTCCGTAGTCGGCCGGGATGCTACCCGGGAACCCCTGCCCCACCCTGCGACGTCTCCCCCGGGGCACCCCATGGACAATCCCATCAGAGAAGCCGAACGCCTCGAACGCGAGGGCAAAGGCTTCGTCGCGTCGGCCATCCTCGCCGGGATGGCAGTCGTGGCCGCCACCTGGATGGGCCTGTTCGTGTTCCTCGGCGCCAACGCCGCCCACGGCACCCTCGAAGACCTCCGCGCCCGGTGGATCCCCGAAGTCCGGTCGATGGCGCTCGACCTCCCCGACCTGTCCCGCCTGTCGGAGGTTTACACGGTCGACGGGGTCCTGCTCGGCAAGTTGACCGAGCGCAACAGCCAGCCGGTCGAGTTCGAGGACATCCCGACGCTGGTGCTCGCTGCCGCGCTCTCGGCCGAGGACCGCAACTTCATGACCCACACCGGGGTGGATTACCGCGCCGTGGCTCGTGCCTTCGCGCGCGACATCGGCGGCGGCCCCACCGAGGGCGGGTCAACGATCACGCAACAGGTGGTCAAGCTCAACTTCGTCGGCACCGAGCCCACCCTGCGACGCAAGGTGGCGGAAGCGGTCATCGCCATCGAACTCGAGCGCCGGTACACCAAGGAGCAGATCCTCGAGTACTACCTGAACTCGGTGTTCTTCGGGAACAACGCCTACGGCATCCGCGCCGCCGCCCAGGAGTACTTCGGCAAGGAACTCAGCCAGTTGACCATCGCCGAGGCCGCCGCCTTGATGGTCCCGGTGCGGAACCCCTCGCTGTACGACCTGCGACGCGATAGCACCATCCCGCTGCGGGCGCGCAACGCCGTCATCGACAACATGGTCCTGGATCGATACATCACCGAGGAGGATGGCGAAGCGGCCAAGGACGACCCGATCATGGTCGCCGCTCCCCAGGAGTTCTACGACCCGGCGCCGCAGGTCCTCATCGCCGCCCGCGACACCATCCTCAACGACCCGCGGTACGGCCTGGGGTCGACCTTCCTGCAACGCAAGCGGGCGCTCTTCGGATGCCCGGCGGACGACGCCGAGTGCACCGGCGGCGGCGGACTCCGCGTGTACACCACGGTCGACTTCGGACTCCAGGAGCAGGCACGACGGATCCTCCAGGAGTGGTTCCCGCCGGGTTCGAACGGACCGACCGGAGCGATCGCCATGGTCGACAACCGGACGGGCGCCACGGTCGTCATGGCCTCCGGACTCGACTTCGGTACCGACCTGGAGGCAGGACAACGCCAATACGACCTGGCGACCAAGGGTCGCCGCAACCCGGGGTCGGCCTTCAAGCCCTTCGGTGCGGTGGCGGCGCTGGAGCAGGGGATCACCCTCAACTCGTACTGGAACCAGACCACTCCCCGGGAGCTCGACTTCGGCGGAACGACGCTCTGGCGATGCGCCAACGCCGGGACCAACGACCCGGGGATTCGCTCGCTGGAGAGGGCCCTCATCGCGTCGACCAACACGGTGTTCTGCCAGGTGGCGATCGAAGTGGGCGGCGAGGCGATCGTCGACGCTGCCCGGAGGATGGGCATCCGGAGTCCCCTGCTACCGATCCCGGCCATCGTGCTCGGCGCCCAGGCGGTGAGCCCGCTCGAGATGGCGGCCGCCTTCTCGACGCTCGCCAACCTCGGCGACCGGTACGACAACTACCTGATCGAGCGCATCGAGGACGACGACGGCAACGTCATCTACCAGCACGAGGTGAGCCCGAACCGGGTCATCAGCCCGCCGCTGGCCGCGGCGGTCGTCAACACGCTGGAGCTGGCGATCACCCAGGGCACCGGCGGCAACGCCAACATCGGCCGACCGATGGCCGGTAAGACCGGCACCCACGAGAACTTCACCGACGCCTGGTTCGTGGGGTTCATACCGCAGTACACGACGGCCGTGTGGGTCGGCTTCCCGGACCGGCAGGTCGAAATGCGCAACCTGACCATCCGCGACACCTTCTACGCTCGCGTGTTCGGGAGCACCATCCCGGCTCCGATCTGGCGGCAGTTCATGTCGGTGGTCACCGCCGACCTCCCCGTCGAGGACTTCCCCGAGAACCCGGAGGGAACCGCCGCCTACTACCGGACGATGCGCGTCGCGATCCCGGACGTAGAGGACATGGACCTCGACGAGGCCACCGAGGAGCTGTACGACGCCGGTCTGGACTTCACCGTCACCATCGTCAACTCGGACAAGCCCGCCGACACCGCGGTCGAGACGGACCCGCCGGCAGGACGGCAGATCAACCAGGGCAGCACGATCGAGCTCTTCGTGTCCTCCGGGCTCGCCCCCGAGACGGCCATGCCCGACCTGGTGGGCCGCACCCGCGCGGAGGCGGATCAGATCCTGAACAACCTGCGTCAGGCCACCCAGATCGACTTCACCTGGACCTTCGTCGAGGTCGCCACCGACGATCCCGAGAACGACGATCGAGTCAGTTCGACGAGTCCGTCCTCGAACGGGACGATCACCGAGGGAACCGCGATCCAGGTGTCCGTGTTCGCGATGGAGGGGGGATAGGGCTGGGCCAGCTATTGGCTCTTAGCAATTAGCAATTGGCCAGACCCTTGATCCTGTCTGGCCAAGAGCCAATAGCCAATAGCTAATTGCCGCCCTCTGCTTCCAGCGCCCTTCTCAGCAAGAAGCGGTATTCACTGCGTAGGCGGGGCGAAAGTCGGCGGATCTGCTTCTCGCCGAGATAGGGGATCCGAGGCGGCACCACGATCGTCTCCGCTCTCGTTTCGACCAGGCCCTCGGCGATGAGTGACGAAAGGTTGTACGGCCGGCGGATGAGGCGGCCGGTACGGGCCGCGGTGAGCAACCGCAGCAGATCGGCGACCGCTCCCGCGCCGAGCACGGCCGTCCAGTAGCGCCGCACCGCCGGGTCCGCAGGGTGGTGGCCGGAACCCGGGTCGATCCCGAGACACGGCTCGATCCACGGCCGTTCGGTGGCGGCGAGCCAGCGGACCGCAGCTGCGCCCGGGGCTGGCGCGACTTCCGCGTCGATGGGAGGACGATCATCTCGACGGATGAACCCGGGCGCAACGGCGGTCATGAGAAGTTGATAGCAGTTACGAGCAGTTATATGCAAGAGGTGCGAGGGGGTGCGCGAAAGATACGCTTAACGCTCAACGCTCAACGCAAGAAAGATGGACAGACCGCTCCAGGCGTTGAGCGTGGAGCGTTGAGCGTGGAGCGTTTCTACCCTCACGCGCATGTCCGACCCGATCACTGCCGCCGTCGACGCCCTCGCCGGTTCGACGCGTCTGCTCGTCTTCACCGGCGCCGGCATTTCCACTGAGTCGGGCATTCCGGACTTTCGCGGGCCCGACGGGGTCTGGACCCGCGTCGATCCCGATGAATTCACCATCGATCGCTATCTAGAGAGCCGGGAGACGCGGGTGGCGTCATGGCGACACCGGGACGAGTCGGGTGTCCTCGACGCCATTCCCAACCCGGGGCATGAGGCCCTGGTGCGCCTGTGGGAGTCGGGGAGGATGCTCGGCTGTGTCACCCAGAACATCGATGGGCTCCATCAGGCGGCGGGTCTACCCGACGATGCGGTGGTCCAGCTCCACGGCAATGCCCGGCACACGATCTGCACCGGCTGTCGCCACCGAAGCGACACCACCGACATACTCGCCCGGGTCAAGGCTGGCGATGACGACCCACACTGCGATCGCTGCGGCAGTCCGCTCAAGGTGGACGTCGTGTTCTTCGGCGAGGCGATGCCGGTCGATGCCATGCTTCGGAGCCACGACCTGGCCGAACGGGCGGATGCGGTCCTCGTGATCGGGTCGACCCTCTCCGTGTTCCCCGCTGCTTACATCCCGCTGGCGGTCGTGGACAACGGACATCCGATGGTCATCGTCAACCGGGGAGCCACGGAGTTCGACCACCTGGCGTCGGCGACCGTAGAAGCGGCGGCGGGTGAGGCCCTTCCGGCGATCGTGACCGGGATCGCCGGGCGCTGACTCAGCGAGCTCCGAAGCCCGAAAGCACCGTCCACACCGAGCGGCCCAGCACCTCGAGGTCGAGCCACAACGACAGGTGCTTCACGTAGTACAGGTCGTAGGAGAGCTTCTCCACGGTGTCCGCCTCGCTGTCGGCGTACCCGAAGTTCACCTGTGACCAGCCGGTGATCCCGGGGCGCACCAGGTGCCGGTGACCGTAGAACGGGATGGTCTGGCTGAACTGCTCGACGAAGGGCTGCTGCTCGGGCCGGGGACCGACGAGGCTGAGATCGCCGCGCAGCACGTTCCACAGCTGCGGCAGCTCGTCGATGCGGAATCGCCGCAGCACCTTGCCGACCCGGGTGAGTCGGTGGTCGTCCTGGGCGGCGAACCGGGCGCCACTCCCCCAGTCGTTGCGCATGGTCCGGAACTTGTAGAGCGTGAACGGGTGACCCTCGAGACCGACACGCTCCTGCCGGAAGATCGCCGGACCACGCGACTCGATCCTGATCGCCAGCCAGATGACGATTCCAAGGAGCACGGACAGCGGCGAGGTGGCGAGAACGAGCGCGGTGTCGAGAGCGCGCTTGATCCGAACGTACGACCGATTGCCCGACAGGGGCACGGTCAGCTCCCACCCCTCCCTGAGGTGGATGATCGGGAGCCTGCCGGTGTGCTCCTCGTAGGTACTCACCAGGGACCGCATCGGGTACCCGGCGATGCTCGACGACGACACGAAGCGGGCCATGGAGTCGCTCAACACGGCGCGCAGATCTATGGCGATGGTCGAGCCCGGCTCCAGGGGCTCCTCGGGCGCCTCCGCGCTGGGGTCGAGGACGGCGACGAGGTCGGCGTGGGGAGCGCCGAGGAGGTCCCCGATCAGCGCCTTCTCCGAGGAGATCACCACCATTCGCTCAGCCCAGGGACGCCGACGGCGCAGCCACCGGTGGCCGAGAGCGAGCACTAGCCAGACGGCGGTTGCGGTGAGCACGAAGGCCCGCGACCAGAACGCCCGGGTGAGGACGATGGTGACCGCGGTGGTGCCCAGCATGACCGCCCCGATCGTCAGCGCCCTGCCGTACGACGGTCGCGACGGACCCTCGGCGGCGGGACGGAAAACGAGGAAGGTGCCGAGCAGGGCCCCGAACGCCATCGAGGCGATCATCGTGCCCGAGCCGGGCCGGGCATACCACGGGTACGGCTCACCGAACACGGTGAGCGATGCGATCAACATGGCGACGGCGAGTGCCGACAGGTCGAGGACGATCGCCACCGGGAGTTTGCGACGCGGCATTGCCGACGATGCTACCGGTCGCTCACCCGGAGCCTGGGGCCTCAGGTGCCTCGGCGGTCTGACGGGCCAGTTCGACGAGCGTTCGCACGCCGAAGCCGGTGCCGCCCTTGGTCAGGTAGTGATCGGCCTCGGTGAACGTCCGGGCAGGACCGGCGATGTCGAGGTGGGCCCACGGCGCATCGCCGACGAACTCTTTGAGCAGGAGCGCTGCGGTGATCGCGCCGCCGTAGCGGCCGCCGGTGTTCTTCATGTCGGCGACGTCGGAATCGATGTCCTTGCGGTAGTCGTCAGGGAGGGGCAGCCTCCACACCCGCTCCCCGGCCGCATCGGCGGCTGCAGTAACCCGCTCGACGGCCGCGTCGGTCCCCATGAGACCGGCGATGCGCTCACCGAGGGCGACGATGCAGGCACCGGTCAGGGTCGCCACGTCGACGATCAGATCGGGCGACTCCTCGGCGGCCAGGACGAGGGCGTCGGCGAGGACCAGGCGCCCCTCGGCGTCCGTGTTGAGTACCTCGATCGTCTTACCGTTGCGGATCTGGAGGACGTCCCCGGGTCGGAGCGCCCCGCCCCCCGGCATGTTCTCCGTGAGCGGGGCGAAGGCCACCACCTTCACCGGCAGCTTCAACTCGGCGATCACTCGCATGGCGGCGAAGACCGCCGCGGCACCCGACATGTCGGTCTTCATCCGCTCCATCGCCTCTGCCGGCTTGAGCGACAGTCCCCCGGAGTCGAACACGATGCCCTTGCCCACGAAGACCAGGAAGCCGGCCGCCCCCTCCGGCTCCCAGCGGAGCTCGACGAGGCGGGCAGGGTTGTCGGCTCCCAGGGCCACCCCCTGGAGCCCGCCCAGGCGTTCGGCGGCGATCTCGTCCTCATCGAGGACGCGGACGCCAAGGCCCACCTCCTCGGCCATCCGGGCAGCGGTATCGGCGAGCGCCGCCGGCGGCATGCCGATGGCAGGTTCGTTGACCAGGTCCCTGGCGAACCCGACACCGGCGGCGATCAGGGCGCCAACTCGCGCCGCGGCCAACTGCTCCTCGGACCCGTCGATGAGGATCAGTCGCTCGATGAGCGAGGGCTTCTTCTCGCTCTTGTGCTTGACAAAGGTGTAGGCGCCGAGTGTGAAGCCGAACCCGACCGCCTCGGCCATCCCGGGTGGTGCGTGCAGAGTGGTGGCGACGGTCGCCAACCGCGACAGTGCCTTCGCCGCGCTCCCCGCCGCCCGACGCACCGTCTCGGGATCGACCGGGGCGTCTCCCAGGCCAACGACGACCACCTTGCGAAACGACACTTCGCCGCCTCCGGCCGTGGTGAGGAGCTGCCCCTTCTTCCCGGTGAACTCGGCATCGTCCATGGCCGCCTCCAGCCACGGCAGCCGTCCGATGAGCCAGCGTCCGTCATCGTCGGCGTCCCGACCGGCCCGAACGCCCACGACGAGGGCATCGGCGCTCGCTTCTTCGAGGCTTCCCCCGATCTCCAGGTCCATCATCGCTCCTCGCGACTCGGAATCCACTGACCCTCCGCCGAACGGGCCAGCACGTACAGGTAGTCGGCGAGCCGATTCAGAAAGATCACGGCGACACTGTCGGCCACAACGGCGGTTCGCACATGGCTGATGGTCCGCCTCTCGGCTCGTCGGACGATGGTGCGCGCCAGGTCGATGGCGGCGGCGGCCGGCGATCCCCCGGGGACGACGAACTCCGTGGGCAGTCCGGACGCCGCCTCCACCTCGTCGATGGCGGCTTCGAGATCATCCACCATGCCCTGGGTCACGAGGCTCACGCCCGGTTGGAGTCGTTCTCGCTTTCCCGGCGCGGTGGCCAGCTCGGCAGCGAGCACGAACAGGGACCGCTGGACCTGGAGGATGCGATCGGCGAGCGGCTCGTCGGCGGCGGCGCGGGCGAGTCCGAGGGCTGCCACAGCCTCGTCCACCGTGCCGTAGGCCTCCGGACCGGTGTCGTCCTTGGCGACGCGGCCGCCGTGGAACAGGCCGGTCGAACCGTCGTCGCCCTTTCGGGTGTAGATCTTCATGGCTCCGATACTACGGCCTGGCGCGGCCGCCACCTCACCGGCCACTCAGGCCAATAGACGACCCAGGACCACGGCGCCGGTCGAGGTGAGCACGGCGAGGTAGGACAGGCCAGTCGCTGCCATGACCCCGGCGTAGCCGCGCTCCCCCAACGCGGAATACACCATGACCATGAGCAGGGCCGAGGTGACCCCCAGAACGAGCCACCCCCAGCCGAGAACCATCTGCGTGTCACCCCAGGACGTCGCACCGGCCGCCGCCGAAAAGATCACGTCGGCGCCGATCCCGGCGACACCGGCCAGCGCCATGGCGCGCAGCACCGGCCGCGGCAAGCGGGGATCGACGAGATACCAATGCCCCAGCATCATCTCCGTGGTGATCGCACCGAGGGCGACCGCCCCGGTGACGGCGAGGGCCACGGGACTCCCGGCCTCGACCGAGGCGATCGTGAAGGCGACCGCGCCGAGCCCGCCGAGCGCGACAACGCTCGGGGTATGCCCGGCGAGTAACGCCGCCATGGCGACCACCGCGCATGCCCCGTAGGCCCACCACGAGGATCCCGCCACCGCAGCGAACAATCCGAAGAGCGTGGTGGTGCCGACGGCGAGCCACACGTAGCCGCGCCGCACGATGCGACGCGCGGCGACGGCAGCGAGGCCGGCGCTCAGGCCGGCAGACCACATGGTCAGGATGCCCGCGGGAGTGACCTCCACGGCGGGCGAGAGTAGCCCGGTCGGTCGTCAGAGGGTATGCGAATAGGCCGGACTCCGAAGTCACTTAGGGGCCGATCCGCATACCCTCTCAGTCCAGCTTGGCGGCGACCGTCTCGCGAGCCTCGGCGGCCTTGTCCTTCGCCTTGGAGGTCGCCTTGGAGGTCACCTTGCGAGCGCCCTTCCAGAGGGACTTGGCGCCGCGGCCGATGAGGCGACCCGACTCGGCACCGAAGGTGGCGAGGCCACCGAGCGCCGACTTGGCGAGGTCGGTGTTGCTGCGAAGAGTGGTGGATTTCATGATGGGTCCCTTTCGAGAATCTTGGAAACCCGATGGTACGAGCCGGGCCGGGGTATGAGACATCGCGGCTACCGGCTACCGGCTGCCGGCTGCCCGCTACCGGCTACCGGCTAGCAGCTACCGGCTACCGGCTCTCCAGCCAGGCCGCGATGCGGTCCGCCACGGCCTCCGGGGTGAAGCCCCACTCTTCGGCGAGCCGCTGCCAGGGTGCCGAGGCGCCGAAATGGTCGATGCCGATGATCAGACCGTGGGCACCGACCCATCGTTCCCAGCCAAAGGTGGCGGCGGCCTCGACCGAGACGCGGGGAATCCCGTCGCCGAGAACGTGCTCCCGGTAGCCCGGATCCTGTTCGGCGAACGCCTCCCAGCAGGGCATCGACACCACGCGTAGCGATACTCCCCTCCCGGCGAGCGCCTCCGCCGCCTCGAGTGCCACCCACACCTCGGAACCGGTGGCGAGCACAACGGCGTCCGAGCCATCCCGAACGACGTACGCCCCGCGGGCCACCTGTCCGGCCACCTGCGAGCGATCGAGCACCGGGACGGCCTGGCGAGTCAGGACGATGGCGGTGGGGCCGTCCTCGCGGGCGAGGGCCAGTGCCCAGGCTTCGGCGGTCTCCCCGGCATCGGCGGGTCGCACCACCCACATCCCCGGGATGGCGCGCAGGGAGGCGAGATGTTCGATCGGCTGATGGGTCGGTCCGTCCTCGCCCAGGAAGATCGAATCGTGGGTGTACACGAAGATGCTGGGAGCCTCCATCAGAGCGGCGAGCCGCACGGCCGGTCGCATGTAGTCGCTGAACACCAGGAAGGTCCCGCCGTAGGGGCGCAACCCGCCGTGGATGGCCATCCCATTCAGCGCGGTTCCCATGGCGTGCTCGCGGACACCGAACCGCAGGTTGCGGCCCGCAGGATCGTCCTGGAACTCGCTCGAATCCTTCAAGTAGGTGTTGTTCGACGGCGTCAGGTCGGCGGACCCACCGATCAGGTCCGGGCGCAGAACGGCCAAGGCGTTGAGGGCTTTACCGGACGCCGATCGGGTGGCGACCTGGGCTCCGACCTCGAAACCGAGGTCGGGCGGCTGGACCTCGGGCGGCGCGTGGTAGGCCTCCCACATCCCCCGTCGCTCCGCATCGAGCGCCGCCAACCGCTGCGCCCATTGCCGCCGCGCCGCGCCTCCACGGTCCATTGCGCCGGCGAAGAAGTCACGAGCCTCTGGTGGGACGACGAAGGTCTGGTCGGGGTCCCAACCCATCGCCCGCTTGGTGGCGGCCACCTCGTCGGCGCCGAGCGGTGAGCCGTGCGCCTCGGCGGTGTCCTGCTTGGTCGGGGCCCCGTAGGCGATGTGCGTGCGACAGGCGATGAGCGAGGGCCGATCGTCCCGCTTGGCGGTCTCGATGGCGTCGTGGATGGCTTCGCGATCGTGGCCGTCGACCCTGAGCGCGTGCCATCCGTAAGCCTCGAAACGGGCGAGTACGTCTTCGGTGAAAGCGAGCTCGGTGCTCCCGTCGATGGTGATCGAATTGTCGTCGTACAGCACGACGAGCTTCCCGAGGCGCAGCCGGCCGGCGAGCGACGCCGCTTCAGAGGCGACGCCCTCCATGAGGTCCCCGTCACTGGCGAACACCCACGTTCGATGGTCGACGAGGTCGTCTCCGAGAACGGCCCGCAGGTGCGCCTCGGCGATCGCCATCCCGACCGCGCTCCCGAACCCCTGACCGAGAGGGCCGGTGGTCATCTCGATCCCGAGATGCGGCTCGCGTTCCGGATGCCCGGCCGTCGGGTGACCGAACTGCCGGAAGTTGCGCAGATCGTCGAGGGACAGGGGGAACCCGCTCAAGTGCAGCAGGCCGTAGAGGAGCATCGAACCGTGGCCGTTGGAGAGGACGAAGCGGTCGCGGTCCGGCCACTCGGGGTCGCCGGGGTCGACCAGGAGGTGCCGTCCCCAGACAACGGCGGCGATGTCGGCCATCCCCATCGGCATCCCCGGATGCCCGTTGGCAGCCGCCTCGACCGCATCCATGGCAAGAGTGCGCAGCGTGTCGGCGGCGACCTGTTCGTGATCCATCAGGATGGGAGGGTACAAGCAAGCAGGCAGCAGGCAGCAGGCAGGGCTACTCGACGAGGAGCAGAGAGCGCGGAGATCGGTTGAGTTCGTCGATCCCGTCGGCAGTGCACACCACGATGTCCTCGATCCGCATGCCGAAGGCGCCCGGCTCGTAGATCCCTGGCTCGATCGAGAAGGTCATCCCCTCCTCCAGCGACGCCTCGTTGCCTTCCACCAGGTACGGGTGCTCGTGGACCTCGAGGCCGATCCCGTGCCCGGTGCGATGGATGAAGCGGTCGCCGTATCCAGCGTCGTCGATCATCCGGCGGGCCACCCGGTCCACCTCCTGCGCCGCCACCCCGGGCCGTACCGCCTCTCGGGCTGCGGCCTGGGCTTGCTCGAGCACCGTGTAGGCGGCTGCGAAGTCGACCGACGGCTCGCCCACATGGAGCGTGCGAGTCGTGTCCGAGTGGTAGCCGCGGTAGCGGCCCCCGAAGTCGAGCACGATGGAGTCGCCGGCCTCGATCACCCGGCGCCCGGTCTCGTGATGGGGCGACGCCGCGTTGGGACCCGACGCGACAATGGTGAAGGTGGACACATCGTGCCCCTCGGCGACGACACGCTCGGCGATGTCCCCGGCAACCTCGCGCTCGGAGCGGCCAGCGAAGCGGATGTCGCCCAAAACGGCGACCACCCGATCGGCGGCGGCCCCCGCAGCACCGAGACACTCGATCTCCGCAGGCTCCTTGCGCATCCGCAGACCGGCCATGAACGGGGTCGCCGGAGCGAAACGCGCCGCCCCGAGCTGCTCTTGGAGCGCCAGCAGGAACACGGACCATGTCTGGTCGCCGACCAGCAAGGACGCCCGTGACCCGACCAGCTCTCCAGCGAGCGCCACCGGATCCTCGGTCTCACCCCATGCCCGGACGCGAAACGCCCCCTGCCGATCGTCGACCCGCGGCGCCTCGAGCATGGGCACGAGGAGCGTCGGCTCCCCATCGGACGGGAGCACCAACATGGTGAGGCGCTCCAGCGGCATGGCTTCGTAGCCGATGAGGTAGGGGAGGTCGGCACCGACCGACACCAGGAGGGCATCGACCCCTGCCCGTCGCAGCCGATCCCGCGTGTGTTCAAGGCGGGCGGCGTAGTCGAAGTCGGGGAACATCGGCTCCGGAGCCTACCGGGTGTGCCTCGCCCGTCACCGGAATCGCCATACCAACAGTTACCATGGTGTGTCCCTCAACTTTCCAAATCAAGTCACCGATGAGTCTCGACGTGCACCCTCCCCATCCAAACTATCCCGCCTTCGTCCGCTCTCGGCGCCTCGTGGGCTTCATCGCCGCCCTGACCTGTGTTTCGGTGTGGGTGACCGCCCTCGTCATCCTGTCGATCGGCGAACGGCACCGACGCGATGAGCTCGCTTCCGAGCTCATCGTCATCACTCGATCGATGGCCGAGTACGTGGGGTCGCTGCTCTCCGAGCAACAGGCTCGCGCCGCCGGCATGGCGGCCCTGCCGGGAGTGGCAGAGGCAACGGAGTCGCTCGCCGTCGACGGCGATGCGGGCCACCTCGAGCAGGTGGAGAACGTGCTCTTTGTGGCCAGCCGGTTGGGTGCTTCGCTGGTCGAGTACGTGCTCGTCTCGCCCGACGGACGGCTCCTGGCGAGCAACATCCCCGACGTCATCTGGACCGAGGGGGCGCTCCAATGGGAGGAGGGCATCGAGGTGCTCGTCTTCGAAGCCACCGGGGACCGCATCGGCGAGATCCGCATCCGGGTGTGGGCACCGGTGGCGACCGAAGATAGCGCGGTCGTCGGCTATCTCGGGCTCTCCTCCGACGTCGCCCCGGTCGCCAGGTTCCTGGTGGCGACCCTCGGCACTTCGGCGTCTCGGGAGATCTACCTGTTCGACGGCGATGGGCGGCTGCTCACACCCACCCGCTTCGAAGCCAGCCTCGCCGGGCTCGGTCTCCTCGAACCGGGGGAATCCTCGATCGGCCTTCGGGTCGCCGATCCCGGCCGCGACCTGCGCGACGGCGGGACCGTCGACCCTGACGCACCACTCACCCGGATGGCGGCGAGCGCCACCTCGGGAGAAAACGGCTTCGATGTGAGCGGCTACCGCGACTACCGGGGTGTGACCGTGGTCGGGGCGTGGCAGTGGATCGCCGAACCCGGGATCGGTCTCAGCGCCGAGGTCGACAAGGCCGAGGCGTTCGCCGTCTTCTGGTCGACCCGGCGACTGTGGATGATCGCCGCCGGGGTGCTCACCGCTCTCACCTTGCTGCTCGCCGCCACCTTCCTCGTGACGGCGAGCCGTCTCTCTCGCACCACCAACGCCCTGCGACGCCTCTCGGAGGGTCTGGAGCGGGAGGTGGAGAATCGCACCGAGGAACTCAGCGCTTCCCGGGCCCAACTCCAGGCCGAAGCGGCGGTCAAGGACAACCTGATCGCCGCCGTGTCTCACGAGTTGCGCACGCCACTCTCCGGGGTCATCGGGTTCGCTTTGGTCGCCCTCGAGTCCGACAGGCTCGACGCCCACACCCGTGACCTGTTCGAGACGATCCTCGGCCAGGGGAAGGACATGGCCGATATCGTCGACGACCTGACCGCGATCAGCCGGCTGTCCACCAACACCCTGCGCCTCGACCTGTCGGAGTTCGACCTCCTCGAAGAGGCGACCCGGGTCGTCCACCACTGGGATCCGGCTCAGGGGGGTTGGATCGAAGTATCCGGTTCGTCGGTGACCGCGCTCGGAGATCGAGCCCGCACCCGGCAGGTGATCCGGAATCTGGTCTCCAACGCCCTTCGATACGGGGGTCCGACCATCACCGTGACGGTCGCCGCCGAGGTTGACGGTGCGACCCTCGCCGTGGGCGACGACGGACCGCCGCTCACCCCGGAGGTCGAATCCAACATGTTCGACCCCTACTTCCGCGGGACCTCGGACGGCCCCGCCCCGTCCATGGGCATCGGCCTCGGGCTCAGCCGGAGTCTGGTGGCGGCAATGGACGGCACGCTGACCTTCCGCCGCATCGACGACCGCAACACCTTCATGCTGTCGCTCCCCGCGGCAGTCGCCTCGAGATCGTCCGCCAGTACCCCGGTCGACCACTAGCGTTCGGCCAGCATCACCGCCAGGAGGCGCTCATGTCGGCGCCCGCCACCAGACTCAGAATCGCTGCCGCCACCCTGGCGTTGCTCGTCGTCGCCTGCGGCGATGACGGCGGCACTATCACCACCGTCGGTGAGCTGACCACGACGACCGGGGCCACCGCCAGCACCACCACCGAGGCGACTGCACCACCCGGGCGGTGCGACGACCCGGCCGAGCCGCTCACGCTGGGGATCCCGTACGAGGGCGTGATCGATGCCACCGCCGATCCTTACCCGGCGAACGCCCGGTACTTCTGCGTCGAGGTTCCCGCAGGGGCCAGCACCCTGGTGTTCACCCTCACGGACCTCGAGGCCGACCTCGACCTCTACGTGGGCTTGGGCTCGATCGAAAGCGTCCAGGGCGTCAATACATGGGAGTGGGCGGGACAGGAGTTCGAGAACGCTCCCGAGTACATCGAAATCGTCAATCCGGAGGGTGGCGTGTACTACATCGAAGTCTTCGACTACAACGGGGCCGGATCGACCTACACGGTGATGGCGACCGCCGACTGAGTCAAGGCACCGTTGGTTTCTGTCGATACAGCCGACATGCGCGTCGCGACCGCCGCCATCGTCCTCTCCGTCGGCGACTGATCGGCCTCACTCCCCCCAGCGGTGCTCGATGAGCCAGCGCGCCGTATCGACGTGGTTTTCGAGCACGCGGTCACCGTCGAATGCCCAGGCGATCGTCTGTCCGATGGTCCAGGCGGCGGCCCGGGTCGAGTCCAGGTCGAGGGCGTCCACCAGCCGATCGAACCGTTCCAACACCTCGGCTTCGGAGTGACCCAGTTCGTAGGACCTGACGATGGGTGCCACCGAAAACGCACGATCGCCGACGAGCGGCTTGGGGTCGATCGCCAACCACGGCTCGCGTGTCGCCCGTAGGACGTTGTGCCCGTGGAGGTCCTGGTGGAGCAGCACCGCCGAGGAACCGCCGATGACACCGGTCAGCGCATCGACGGCCGCATCGATGAGGCGACGCTCGACGGAGCGCCGGACGCGCTCCCAGGCGGCGGGGATGTCCTCGATCCATCCCCGGGCCTCCTCGTCGAGCGAACGGAATGGCCCGTCGGCGGCGACCCAGAGGCGAGGCAGCAGTCCGATGAGGACCTCCAGGGCCACCTCCGGTCCGGCGTCGGCGAGGTGATCCCCCGGGTGGCACGGTTCGATGAGCAGCGCGAAGAGATCGGGCTCGTGCCCGAGGAGCCGGACCGCGCCGTCCCCGTCCCACACCCGCAGAGCCTCGGCCTCGTGCTCCGACTCGTCGTGCGGGAACTGGATCTTGAGCATCGCGGGCTCGTCGTGCCTCGTGACCGGCATCACGAGGGACACGTAGGACCCCGGGAACGGGTCGCCCACGATCCGCAGCGACCACCGGTCGACGGCGTCGCCCACGAGTCGAGGAAGCGCGGCTACCCATTCAGGGCCGCCATCGACCGAACGGATGCGCTCGAGGGAGTCGGGTAGGCGGAGGTCCATGGGACGACGCTACCGGCTACCGGCTACCGGCTACCGGCCAGACTCGCTACTCGCTACTCGCTACTCCTCGCCGCCGCTTCCTTGGCGTGGTAGGAGGAGCGGACCAGCGGGCCACTCTCCACGTGCCGCAGGCCGAGGCGTCGGCCCTCGGAGGCGAAGGCGACGAATTCGTCGGGATGGACGTAACGATCGACCCGCCGGTGACGCGCCGTCGGACGCAGGTACTGACCGATCGTGACCACGTCCACCCCGACGGCGCGAAGGTCCGCCAGGGCACCCATCACCTCGTCGGTGGTCTCTCCCATGCCGACGATGAGGCCGGATTTGACCAGGGAGGCGGGACCCAGCCACCGGGCCCGGGCGAGCAGTGCCAGCGACCTGCCGTAGTTGGCCGCGGTACGCACGTCGCGCTGTAGTCGGAGGACGGTCTCGGTGTTGTGGTTGAGGACATCTGGTTCGGCAGCCATCACCGTCTCCAAGGCAGCCCGATCACCCTTGAAGTCCGGGATCAGCACCTCGACGTCGCAGGCGAGGCGGGTCCGGATCTGGCGGATCGACTCGGCAAAGACCTCGGCCCCGCCATCGGGGAGGTCGTCGCGATTCACCGAGGTCAGCACGGCGTGCTCGAGCCGCATCTGGGCGACGGCCTCGGCAACGCGCTTCGGCTCGTCCCGGTCGACCTCACCCGGTCGACCGGTGGCGACGTCACAGAAGCCGCAGGCTCGGGTGCACACGTCACCGAGGAGCATGAAGGTTGCCGTCCCGCTCCCCCAGCACTCATAGATGTTGGGGCACCCGGCCTCTTCGCAGACGGTGTTGAGGTCGAGGCCCTCCACCAGCCGCTTGAGGTCGCGATATCCCGGTCCCAGGTCGAGCTTGACCTTCATCCACTCCGGCTTTTCCGGCTCTCCCGGCAGGCGCCCGCGCACCGTGATCGGCACGGCCTGGCGGCTGCGCGGGGTGAACGTGCCACTGGCGAGGAGCGCGTCGACGTCGAAGGCGGCATCGGCCCTGGCCGTGCCCCTGATGAAGGCAGCCCGCTGGTCGTCGACGAGGTCATGGCCGAAGACCTCGGCGAATCGAGGAATCAGGGCGTCGGCTACCTCTTCGACCGAGATCTCGCCCAGGAGGCGCTGTAGCGAGGTAACCGGTCGGTCCGGGATGCCACAGGGAACGATGTGATCGAACCAGGTCAGATCGGTGGTCACGTTGAGAGCGAACCCGTGGGTGGTGACGCCGCGGGCGGCTCGTACCCCGATGGCGGCCACCTTGCCCTGCGCGGTCCAGACGCCGGTGAATCCGTCCTCCGCCCACGCCTCGACTCCCAGATCGGCGAGTGTGCGGATCAGCACCTCCTGGAGGCGGGCGACATGCCCGGCGACCTCCATGGACGAACCGAGCCGAACGATCGGGTATCCGACCAGCTGGCCCGGACCGTGGAAGGTCACGTCGCCGCCTCGATCCACCCGGAACACGGTTGCGCCGAGGGCCGCGGCTCGGGCGTCGTCGATGAGCACGTTGGCACCGCTGGAGAACCGGCCGACCGTGTAGGTGGGCGGATGCTCGAGCAGCAGCAGGTAGTCGTCGTCGGTGCGGCCGAGCAGCCGCCCCTCGTGGAGCGCTCGCTGGAGATCCCAGGCTTCGTCGTACGGGAGCCGACCCAGCCACCGGGACCGGAGCCGGGTCACACCAACTCCTGCTCCCAGTCCCAGTTCTCGAGGTTCTCCTTGATCCGCCTGAGGAACAGGACCGCCGTGGAGCCGTCGAAGGCCCGATGGTCCCAGGAGAACCCGAGGTACCCGATGTGGTGGATGGCGATGGCGTCGCTGCCGTCACGATCCTGGACCACCACCGGACGCTTGGTGATCGTCTCCGTCGACAGGATCGCCACGTTGGGCACGTTGATGATCGGTGCCGACATGAACGAGCCGAACGGTCCCGGGTTGGTGATGGTGAACGTGCTGCCGCTCACGTCGTCGGGCTCCATCTTCCCCGAACGGGCCTTCTCGGCCACACGCCGCACTTCTCGGGCGAGCCCTTTCAGGCGCAGGCCGTCGGCGCCCCGCACCGTCATCACCACCAGCCCCTCCTGATCCAGGTCGACGCTGAATCCGAGATCGATGCGGCCGTGCATGATGCGCCGCTTGTTCTCGAGATCGAAGGTCGAGTTGACCACCGGATACTCCTCCAGGGCATCGACGGTTGCCCGGGTGATGAACGGGAGGTAGGTGAGCGAGAAGCCCTCCCGCTCCTTGAAGGCGTCACGGTTGCGGCGGCGGACCTGCTCGACGGCCTCGTAGTCGACCTCGACCGACGTCCATACGTGCGCCGTCGACTGCTTGGCACGGATCATGTTCTCGGCGATCCGAACCCGCAGGCGGTCCATCTCCACGACGGTGTCCTCACCGGCGACGGCGGGCGGTGGTGGCGCCGGCTTCGGCGCGGCCGGGGCGGCCTTCGGCTCGGGCGCGGCAGCGGCTGGCGCCGGTGCGGCCTTCGGTTCCTCGGCAGGAGCCGGCTGGGCCTCGCCGCTCTCGATGAACGCCCCTACGTCGCGTCGGGTGACCCGGCCGCCGCTCCCGCTTCCCTCGATTCGGGTCGGGTCGATCCCGTGCTCGGCGGCGAGCCGCCGGACCACCGGCGACAGGAGCGCACCCGATGGGGATGTCCGGGGCTTCGCCTCGGAGGATGCCGGGGCCGTCCTCGGCGGGTCAGCCGCGGGCTCGGGCTCAGACTCGGGCTCAGACTCAGGCTCGGGCTCGGACTCAGGCTCGGGCTCAGGCTCGGGCTCGGGCTCCTTCTTGGCCTCCGGCGCCGGTTCCGGGGTCTCCTGCTCTGCAGCATCCGTTGCTGAGGTCTCGTCGGTCCCAACGGAATCGTCCTCGGCAGGGGCGGCGGACGAAGCGTCGTCACCCGGTGCGGAAGACGACGCCTCGCCGGCATCGCCGATGACGACGAGCGGCGTCCCGACGGCGACGGTGGCTCCTTCTTCGACGAGGATCTCGAGGATCGTTCCCGCCGCCGGTGACGGGACCTCGGTATCCACCTTGTCGGTGGAGATCTCCAGGAGTACCTCGTCCTCGTTGATCGAGTCGCCCACCTGCTTGGCCCACCGGAGGATGGTGCCCTCGGTGACCGTCTCTCCCAACTGTGGCATCGTGACCGTCATAGCCATGGTCTTCGGCCCTCCTACGTGGCTGCGAGTGTGCGAACGGCTCCCACCACATCGTCCACCTGGGGGACGAAGGCGTCTTCGAGGACGGGAGCATACGGAATGTGCGTGTGGGGCGGCGTCACCCGAATGACCGGAGCGTCCAGGTCCCAGAACGCCTCGTCGGCGACCCGGGCCGCCACCTCAGAGGCGACGCTCGAGAACGGGACGTCCTCCTGCACCACCACCAGCCGCGAAGTCTTGGCGATGGAGTCGAAGACGGCTTCCCAGTCGAGGGGGACGATCGATTGCAGGTCGACGATCTCGATCGAAACCCCCTCCCCCTCGAGGATCTCGGCCGCCTCGAGCGAGGTGTGCACCATGGCGCCCCAGGTGACGATGGTGACGTCGTCGCCACTCCGGGCGATGCGGGCAGTGCCCAGGGGGACCTCGTAGTCACCCTGTGGGATCGACTCCTTGACACTGCGATACAGCTTCTTGTGCTCCAGGTAGACGACCGGATTCGGGTCACGGATCGCGGCCAGGAGCAGGCCCTTTGCCGCCGTCGGCGTACTGGGAACCACGATCTTCAATCCGGGATGGTGCGAGAGCATCCCCTCGGGGCTGATCGAATGGTACGGCCCGGCGCGCAGGCCAGCGCCGCTCGGGCCACGAACCACCATCGGCACCGCCGCACCGGCCTTCCAGTGGTACTTGGCGGCCTCGGTGAACAGCTGATCCAAGCCGGGATAGATGAAGTCGGTGTACTGCAGCTCGGTCACTGGCCGCATCCCCTCCAGGGCGGCGCCCACCGATGCCCCGATGATCGCCGACTCGGCGATCGGCGTGTCGATCACCCGCATCGGGCCGTACTTGGCGTGCAGGCCCTTGGTGACCTTGAACGCCCCGCCGAACTCTCCGACGTCCTCCCCGAGGATGAACACCCGCTCGTCGCGTTCCATCTCCTCGTCCAGCGCCTGGGTGATCGCGTCGAGGAAGGTCACCGGCTCACCCGACGGCTCACCCGGCTCGGGTCCGGAGCCGTCGCGGACGGCGAACAAACCGGTCGTCACGTCGTCCGCCGTGGGGTCGTCTTGCTCCTCTGCCCACTCGATGGTCCGCTTGATCTTGGAGGTGATCCGCTCCTCGAGCTCGGCGCGCCGCTGCTCGTCCATCAGGCCACGCCCCTCCAGAAATGCCTCGAACCGCGGCAGCGGGTCCTTGGCCATCCACGCCTCGCGCTCGTCGGGCTTGACGTACTCGGCCGGATCGTGCCCTGCATGACCGAAGTGCCGGAAGGTGACCGCCTCGATGAGTGTCGGCCCCTCGCCGCGCCTCGCCCGGTCGACGGCCTCCTTGGCCGCCGAGTAACACTCGAGGACGTCGTTGCCGTCGACCACGATGCCCGGGATCCCGTAACCGTCCGCCCTGTGGGCGACGAACTCGAGGCCGAACTCGCCCTCGTTGGGCGTGGAATAGGCGTACTGGTTGTTCTGGACGGTGAACACGATCGGCAGCCGCAGCACGGCGGCCATGTTGACCGTCTCGTGCCAGGTGCCGGTCGCCGTCGCGCCCTCACCACAGTTGGCCAGAGCCACCCGGTCCTCCCCCCGCTGTTTGAAGGCCAGGGCACAGCCGGCGGCCACCGGATAGGCATCGGGTAGCGGGGACACCACCATGAGGGTCCCCTTGGACAGCACCCCGAAGTGGGTGTTCCCGTCGCGACCGCCGGTGGGTGCCGACGCCTTGCCATAGAAGTTGAGCAGCGTCTCCTCAAGGGTCACTCCCTTGGTCAGCTGCATCCCGATGTCGCGATGGGTCGAGCCGAGCACGTCGTCGTCGAGCAGGGCAGCGGCGAACCCGACCTGGGCCGCCTCCTGACCCACGCCCGGATACACCGACCCCGGGAGACGCCCGCCCCGATACATCGAGTGCAGGCGGCTCTCGAGCAAACGGGCGGTGAGCATCATCTCGTACATCTCGACCAGACGATCGTCGGACAGCTCGGCGGCGTGGCCCTTGGCCTCGATCGTCGGCACGTCTGAGGCGCTCATGCGTGCAGGCCCCTTCCCGAGGCGGCCATCAACGCCTCGCCGATCGTCTCGGCAAGGGTCGGATGGGCGTGTATGAAGGCGGCCGCCTCCTCGGGGAGCGCTTCCCATCCGATTGAGTACATGAGCTCGTGGATGAGCTCCCCGGCATCGGAGCCCACGATCGTCGCCCCGACCAGGGGACCGTCCTTCTCCACTACCAGGCGCACCGAGCCCTGGGTGACGCCGCGGATCATCGCCCGGGCGATTCCGGCGAACCCCTCCTCGACGACCTCCACCTCCATGCCAGCCTCCCGGGCCTGGGCCTCGGTGAGTCCCACCGAGGCGAGTTCCGGATGGGTGTAGACGACGAGCGGCACGGCGCGATAGTTGACCGGTGCGGACGAGCCCGTGGCGATGTGGGTGACGGCCGCGATCGCCTCGGCAAATCCGGCGTGAGCGAGCTGTGGGGTACCGGCCACGACGTCGCCGACGGCGTACACCCCCTGGACGGAGGTCTCCATGGTTTCCAGGTCCACGGGCACGAACCCGCGGTCGAGCTCGATC
This sequence comes from Acidimicrobiia bacterium, assembly GCA_040902765.1. Taxonomy (NCBI): domain Bacteria; kingdom Bacillati; phylum Actinomycetota; class Acidimicrobiia; species Acidimicrobiia bacterium. The sequence continues at coordinate 50,777 of JBBDWO010000020.1, forward strand.
CCTGCCTCTTCGAGACCCACACCGGATGTGAGCGGTGCCCGACCGACCGCGACCAGCACGACGTCTACCTCCACCGATTCCGCGCCGTACCGCACGATCACACCGTCGTCGCCCACCTCGGCGGGCTCGACACCGACCCCGGTATGGACCGCCACCCCGCGTTGGGCAAGGGCCCGTTCCAGCTGCTTGGCCGAAGTGGCGTCGGCCCCCGGGAGGATCTGATCCACCACCTCGAAGAGATACACCGTGGACCCGACGTCGGCGAGCAGGCTGGCGAACTCGCAGCCGATCGCGCCGGCACCGATCACGGCGATCCGGCCAGGCTGCTCTGCCCAATCGAGGGCGTGGTCCGAGGTGACGATGCGGGTCCCGTCGATTTCGTAGCCGGGGATGGTGCGCGGGACCGACCCGGTGGCGACGATCACCGTCCGACCTTCGAGGCGACGGCTACCGCCGTCGACGAGCTCGACGTCGACGATGCCCCGCCCGGCGATGCGGCCGGTGCCGGCGACGATCTCCACGTTCCGCTTCTTCAGCAATCCGCCGAGCCCACGGTGGAGCTGATCGACGATCTTGCCCTTGCGTCGTAGCGCCGCCGTCCAGTCGAGGGATGGCGGAGACGCGTCCACCCCGAACTCCCCCGACCCGGCCACCGTGGAGAACACCTCGGCGGTCTGGAGCCAGGCCTTGGCCGGGATGCAGCCACGGTGGAGGCAGGTGCCGCCCACCTCCGCCTTCTCGACCAGGGCCACCGACAGCCCGAAGTTGTGCGCATAAAGGCCAGCCGCGTATCCCCCGGGCCCGCCTCCGATGATGACGACGTCGTACACGGTGGTTGAGGTTACTCCCTGGCGTCGACCACTCCAGAAGCCGCGGCGGGAGCCGAGAGATCCCGGGGTCACGGGTAGCCTCGGCCTGCATGCAGACCCGCTACCTCCTCATCGCCTCCGTCGCCGTGGCCCTGGTCATCCTCGCCGCCGGTGCCCTGTGGCTGTTGCGGATCCTGTCGTGACCGGACCGATCACCGAGTATGGGCTCACCCTCGAAGCCGCCTGGTCCGGACCCGCCTCGGGTGCCACCAACCTGTTAGTGCTGTGCCATCCGCACCCTCAGCAGGATGGGACCATGGATGCTCCGCTGATGAGGTCGCTGGCCAACCGGCTCGTCGAGCGGGGCTTTCGGGTGCTGCGGTTCAACTTCCGTGGAGTGGGCCAATCCGAGGGAGGCTGGTCGGGCGGCGATGGCGAGATCCGAGACGTGGGCGCCGCGGTCGCGTTCGCCCGCGAGGCGCACCCCGACCTCCCATTCGGCCTCGCCGGCTGGTCGTTCGGTGCGGTGATGGCACTGCGCTGGCAGGCGGAGCACGGCGACGCATCGCCCTATGTCGGCGTGGCCCCCGCCCTCGCCTACGACCCGTCGCTCCGCATGCCGACGAGTGACGAACTCCCGCCGGCGAGGCGCCTGTTCATCCTCGGCGACCGGGACCAGTTCTGTTCGGTCGACGAGCTGACGACCTATGCCGCTGGCATCGGCGCGGAACTCGAGGTGTTTCCGGGAAGTGACCATTTCTTCGTCTTCCGGGACGTGGCGGTGGGGAATCGGATCGCCGAGTTCTTCAAGGGGCGAGGGACGAGTAGCGAGTAGCGAGTAGCGAGAGCGCGTTCGGACAGGGTGGACCCGTTCTCACTCCCCTCTCCCGAAGGGGGAGGTGGCATCGGCCGAAGGCCGATGACGGAGGGGGAGGCCAGACGCGTCGCGAGGCCCACGTAGCGTGCACCCTCCCCCCTCCCCTCCGGTCGCTCCGCTCCCGGCGGGACTCCCCCCTTCAGGGGGAGGAACCGCAAGCCCTCCCCCCTTCCGGCCGGTTGCTTCGCTCCCGGCGGTACTCCCCCTTCGGGGGGAGAGAGTTGTAAACGGGTTCCTGCGCCTCTGGCCATGAGCTGGCCCTCAGGCCATGAGCCATGAGCTCCCGTCAGACTTCCCTGAACCCCCGGTTACGGGCCTCGGCGAGGGTGTCGGGTCCGAAGGAGCTGAGCTGACGCCGCGCCACCAGGTTCTCACCGTCGACTCTCGCCGACAGAGCGGCGAACTGGGCCTCGTCGTCGCAGTCGTACACCCGCATGTCGTCACGGGTCCCGATGAACCGACGCTCCGGGAAGCGACGCAACCGGCCCACGGTCACGCCGTGTTGACTTCGATGAACAGCACGGCGACCCCGGTGTTGTAGTTGATGTCGATCGTGCCCAGCAGCTCGCCTTTGGAGAACTCGATGGTCCAGCGCGACCCGTCGCCCTCGGAGCGGTTGACCACGTAACCGGCGTTCACCAGCCCCACCTGGAAGTACTGCACCACCGGGACCATCTCCTGCTGCATGGTGACGGTGACCTCGGTCCGGTGGTTCACCCGGTCGATGAGCGTCGATCCGATGACGGCATCAGCGGGAATAGGGAAGTCCCGGGGCATGCTCGATGGCAGGCTTCCCGAGCCGATCTCGATCGGCTCGGGTTCGGCACCACCACCGCAACCGACGGCGACGATGGCCACCACCAGGAGTAACAGGGCCACGCGGATGGGACGGAGACGGTGCGACATCTTCACAAGTCATGGTACCGCGCGAGGCGGCGAAAACACCCCGGCGCCTCAGAGCCTCGGCGGCTCCCGGTACCCGCCGAACACCCCGAGCAGGGCATCGCCGATCTCGCCCTCGGTCGCCCTCCGGCGCGCCGCATCGACGATGAACGGCATCAGGTTGTCGTCGCCGCGGGCCGCGGCGACGAGCGCGGCGAGCGCCTGATCGACCGCGGTCGCATCGCGAGCCTCGCGGACGGTAGCGATGCGCCGCCGCTGCTCGACCTCCACCTCCTCGGAGATGCGCAGGATGTCGAGCTCGTCCTCGTCAGAGGACGGGTACTTGTTGACGCCCACGATCACCCGCTCACCCGAGCCGACGGCCTTCTCGAATTCGTAGGCGGATTCGGCCAGAGCGCCCTGGAACCACCCCTCCTCGATGCCTTGGAGGACACCGTCGAGCATCGAACCGCTCCCCATGCGATCGATCCTCGCCAGCAGCTCCTCGACCGCCGCCTCCATGCGGTCCGTCATCTCCTCCACCAGCCACGATCCTCCGAGGGGATCGATCACGTCGGCGACCCCGGTCTCCTCCATCAGCACCTGCTGGGTGCGCAGCGCTAGATCGGCCGCGTGGTCGGTGGGAAGGGCGTAGACCTCGTCGAGGGCGTTGGTGTGGAGGCTCTGCGTGCCGCCGAGGACCGCCGCCAGTGCCTCCACCGTGGTCCGCACCACGTTGTTGTCAGGCTGCTGGGCGGTCAGTGAGACCCCGGCGGTCTGGGTGTGGAACCGCAGCTTGAGGGACCGCTCGGAGGTGGCCCCGTAGCGGTCCCGCATCCAGCGTGCCCAGATCCTCCGTGCGGCCCGGAACTTGGCGATCTCCTCGAAGAAGTCGAGGTGAGAGTCGAAGAAGAACGACAGCCGCGGAGCGAAGTCGTCGACGGCCATGCCCCGCCGCGTGCCCGCCTCGACGTAGGCGAACCCATCGGCGAGCGTGAAGGCCAGCTCCTGCTGGGCGGTGGCTCCGGCCTCCCGGATGTGATAGCCGCTCACCGAGATCGTATTCCACTGGGGGACCTCGCCGGCGCAGAACTCCATCATGTCCGTGATCAGGCGCAGGTGCGGCTTCGGTGGGTAGATCCACTCCTTCTGCGCGATGTACTCCTTGAGGATGTCGTTCTGGAGCGTCCCCTGGAGGCTCGACCAGTCGGCTCCCTGCTCCTCGGCCGCCACCAGGAAGAAGGCGAAGATCACCTGTGCGGGTCCGTTGATCGTCATCGACACCGACACGTCGCTGAGGGGAATCTGATCGAACAGTTCGACCATGTCGTCGGCGCTGTCCACCGCCACGCCACAGTGCCCGACCTCACCCAGCGCCCTGGGACTGTCCGAGTCGAGTCCCATGAGCGTGGGCATGTCGAAGGCCACGGACAGGCCGTCCTGCCCGGCGGCGAGGAGGCGTCGGAACCGAGCGTTGGTGTCGGCGACGCCGGCGAAACCGGCGAACTGCCGGATGGTCCACGGCTTGCCGCGATACCCGGTGGTGTGGATGCCGCGGGTGTAGGGGAACGCTCCCGGATAGCCGATACGCTCCGGAGGCTCGGCACCGTCCTCGGGGAGCCCGACGCCGGGGAGTTCCTCGAAGGAGAGCGTCACCCAGCGGTCACGCCGCTTGGGAGCGTCCCGGAATTCCCGGTCGAACTGATCGCGGTTCACGGTGCCTCCGTCGTCCCGCCGATCGGCACGGTAGCGCCGCAGTTGGGGCACGGGGCCTCGCTCACCGCCCCGACGATGAAGCTGAACCCACACTCCCCACAGGTCACCTTGGGAGACGGGGTATCCGGCTCCGGCGGCGGGACGGGCGGCAGTCCGCCGGTCGGATCCGGGGCGTCTGCCCGGACCTCGTTGGGGGTTCCACACGCCGGACACAGGTGACGCCCGGGACCGGGAACGTCGAACCCGCTCTGGCACCTTCCACAACGCACGTTCACGACTTCTCATCCTCCACGGGGGTTCCCACGGCCCCGATCTCGACCAGGTACTCGATCTCGGCGGCCATGACTTCTGCGATGTCGAAGGGATCGTAGGCCCGATCTTCCTCGCGCCCCCGATCGAGGATGTAGTCCATGGCGTCACCACTCCCGAGCACCGGCCTCGTTCCCTCGGATCGAGGCGCCACCACCTGGTGATAGTGGATGCCCCACTCCAGGATCAGCCGCACGTCGTGCTCGCTCAGCCGATCGGCCGTCTCCGGTGCAAGACGGTCGTGCACGAACGAGATCGCCTCGGGCAACCAGTACACGGCCGAGTCGAAGGAGCGGCGAGACCGCATCTCCTGCCATACCAACGCGGCGACGATCACCAGCAGCACCACGAACAAGATCACACCGATGCCGAAGGGGGACATGTGGAGGCGAGGGTAGGCGCCTCAGGACCCTGTCAGGAGGTAGCCGTGCTTCGGCCTGGCAACCATCCGGATGAGGCACACCGGCGAGGCCTGGTTGGTTCGCCCGGACAATCGGTGGCTGGACACACCGCCGGGCTCATCCCGTGCTGAGTCGTGCAGCCGTCGTGAGGACCCGAGGGTCGGGATAGTCCTCGCAGTATTGGTAGGCGTACGACAGCCGGATGATCCCGTCCGACCCGACAACGACTTCTGCGGCGGCCAACCAGGGGTCGTCGACCGGTGGCCGGCCCTGCTCGCGCCGCCCGTCTTGGAACTCGACCCCAAGCTGGCGTGGGTGACTCCAGTATTCGACGGGAGCATCGAAGAGGACCTGCTCGACAGACCATTGGCCGATGCCGTAGGCCCGGTAGGCGGACTGATCTGGATCGCACAAGATCAGAGTCGCGATGTTGTGCGTCGTGCGGTAGGCGGCTGCCCGCTCGGGTTCTCCCTGGGAAACGATGATCGGCGTCAGCCCGGCCGCCGAATACGCGTCGTACTCGGTGGCAAGCCGCCCGGCACGTTCGACACCGCAGGTGCATCCGAAGTGGCGCCAGAACATCAGCAGCGCGGGTCCTGTCGACCAGTGATCGCTCAGCCTGACGGGCTCGCCTGTGTGATCGGGGAGCACAAGATCGGGAGCGGCCGTACCCGGGGCCACCAGGGTGCCAAGGCCCTCGGTGGGGCCGACCGTCCACTTCTCGAGCCACTCGGCCTCGGCAGCGGCTGTCAGATCATCCAACGATCCCATCGTCCCCCTCGGTTGGTTACTCATGGCACGCTAACGCACACCTCCTAGGGAGGGCGAAGCGTGCTTGTATGCGGTGCGTGAGGAGACACCGACAAGACTCCGCGCCGGTAGCCGAGAGCAAACGCCTCGAGGAGTACGACTTCTACCCGTTTGTCGTAGATGACGACGGCCTTATCGAGTTCAGCGACGAACGCTTCGTGACAGCGGTGCATCACTTCCTGGGGGCCCGGAATGCTGTTGCGGCCCGAGAGTTGATCGTGATCGGCGAGCAGAACCTGGTCCGCGACACCTTCCCAAGCGACGACGTGAAGGCCTATGCGGATCTGTTCCGGGCTTACGACGGCGACTCAGTGATCCACGACAACGCGACCTACCTCGAAAACTACAAGAGGATCGTCCATCTGATCGGACAGTCCTTTCCCAACACCGGGATCGAGATCCTCGTCCACGATCTCGTCAATCCGTCGAAGGCCATCGTCGCCATCGAACACGGCGAGGTGACCGGACGGACGCTCGGACATGGAGCCACCAAGCTCGTCCTCGACCTCAAGACGCGCCGCTATCACAATCGGGACAAACTGAATTACGAGCTGAACATCGGAGCGAGGCGCTTCAAGTGCACCACGATTCCGATCTTCCGACCCGAGTACGGCCTGGTTGGCGCCATCTGCATCAACGTCGACGTGCGGTTCCTGCGCGAGGAGGTTCTTGCAGACGGCCAGCGCGTCCAGGCGTTCTTCGACAACCTGCTCCGAACGGAGTTCGAGTTGGACGAGAACATCCTCTCCAAGGCCGAGTATCGGGCAGCACTTCAGGGCAAGCGCCACTTCTTGGATGAAGCCATCCGGACGGACAGTCGTTCCGACGCGGCGCGGGCCCAGTCAGAAACGCTGCGTCTGATAGCCGGCCTGGACTCGATCGCGCTATCGAGGTTCAAAGTGGCCGGCGGGTACACCCGATTCGACCCGGTGACAAGGGAGCGGCTGCTCGATGCCCGCCTAGCGATCCGGAGTGGCCTCATGAGCCCCACCGGTAATCGCGAGAACCACCTGGTGTGGGGTAGACCCGGGACCGGCAAGACCTTCCTTATCCACGAGATAGTGAGCGAATTCGACGGCGTGAGTTACGTCGAACTCAATCTTGCCCAAGACTCCGAAGAGGATGTCCGCGCCGAATGCAGGGCCGCCGTCGAGTCCCCGACGCCCTCCCTGGTACTCATTGATGAAATCGACGCCAGGCCGGATGCGTCGTGGCCCTACGAGACGCTGCTTCCGTTCCTCGACGCCAATGTGGAAACCGGTAGCCAGGTCGTGTTCGTGTTGGCTGGCAGTTCGGGCGAAACCTTGGAGGAACTCGTCCGGGCCATCGATAGGCGCCCCAAGGGCAAGGATCTCATGAGTCGCACTCCCGAGGGCAATCGTTTCGCCGTCGACCCGCTGGGGGTCGGTGACCAGATTTCCGTAGCGATCTCACAGTTCCTTCGGGAGGGCAAGAGCCGAGGCCTCTCCATTGAACTTGTCGAGAAGGCAGCCCTCTATTACCTGGCTTCGACTCCTTATCTGACGAACGCTCGTCAACTGGCGGAGTTCGCCGCACGAGCGGTTCGAAGGGTGCCTGAGGGTGAGGGACGTCTCAAATACGACCACCTCTTCGGTGCCGGAGACCCCGAGAACAAGGAGTTCTGGATCGGGATGAATCGAGATGCGGCAGATCTCGTGGGGCGGTACGTCGAAGTCTCGTGGTAAGCCACCTCATGGAGCCCGATGAGCATCACTGGGTACTTGGCGAATCCGCCCAGCGCGGGGGAGGCGGGGTCAGGACACCACTGTCCCGGTCACCAACAGCACCTACCAAGTACCAGGTACCAAGTACCGATCGGTATCCTGCTCCCCCATGCCAGTGGACGCCGTCTCGACATTCCTCGCCACCGGAGCCCTGCTCATCGCCGTGCTCCTGGTCGCCCTCATCGTTCTCGGCCTGGTCGCCCGGTTCAGTGGTCGGGCAGCCGACACCCTGGCGTCACTACAGGAGTCGTTCGACGGTCTCGGCCCGATGATCGCCCTGACGATGGCCGCAGTGGCCACCGCCGGCAGTCTCTACTACTCACAGGTTGCGGGGTTCATCCCCTGTGAGTACTGCTGGTACCAGCGGATCGCCATGTACCCCCTGGTGCCGGTGCTGTTCGCCGGGGTGCGCGCCGGGGACCGCTCGGTGCGCCGGTATGTGATCCCCCTGGCCGTGATCGGGAGCATCATCGCCGCCTATCACACCCTCATCGAGAACTTCCCCGAGATCGCCACCGCCGAATGCAGCGGGGTCGTCGCCTGCACGGCACCGTACGTTCAGAAGTTCGGCTTCCTCGGGATCCCGTTCATGGCGCTGATGTCGTTCGGCGTCATCATCGCCGCACTGTTGCTCGACCGCTCGGGACCGAGCCCGACACCGCCCACCAGCCAGGAGAACCTATGACTGCCCGTACCCGTCAGAGTCAGACGCCGCGCCCCGGTGCGAAGAAGAAGTTCCCGATCATTCCGGTGGCGATAGGTGTCGCGGTGGTGGCGCTGATCGCCACGGTAATCCTGACCTTCGAGGGTGACACCACCGAGGACGCCTTCGGCACCCCTGAGATCAGCGGAGCCGGGCTCACCACGTACGCTGCCGGGGGTCTCGACCCGGCGGTCGGACAGGCCGCGCCCACCGTCGTCGGTGCCGACTTCGAGGGCAGCCGGGTGGAGATCGCCGACGACGGCCGGGCCAAGATCATCCTCTTCCTGGCCCACTGGTGCCCGCATTGCCAGGCCGAGGTCCCGATCGTGCAGAGCTGGGTGGACGCCGGCTCGCTCCCGGTCGACGTGGACCTCTACGCGGTGGCCACCAGCATCGATCGGATGCGACCCAACTATCCACCGTCGAAGTGGCTCGAGGACGAGGGCTGGACCGAGCCCATCCTCGTCGACGACGAGCTGACCAGCGTGTCGCGCGCCTACGGCCTCAACGCCTTCCCGTACTGGGTGTTCGTAGCCGCCGACGGCACGGTTCGGGCTCGACTCTCCGGTCGACTCGGTGTCGCCGAACTCGATCAGCTCACCGGGTCACTGCGCCAGGGCTAGGAGGTGCGCGAATAGCTCGCTGGCTTTATCAGGTTTCGGCTTGCCACAAGCCGAAACCTGATCCCGGGGCGAGCCTATTCGCGCACCCCCTTAGATCCCGAGCCGGTCGGCGAGGGCTGCCCGATGGTCCGCCGGCGTGCCGAAGAGGAGATCGTCGGTCTTGGCCCGCTTGAAATAGAGATGGGCATCGTGTTCCCAGGTAAAGCCGATGCCGCCGTGGATCTGGATGGTCTCCGACGCGGCATGGAAGAAGGCTTCTGAGCAGTACGACTTGGCAAGGGGTGCAGCAATGCGGAGTTCGTCGTCTCCGGCGGTCACCGCCCAGCCGGCGTAGTAGGCGGCGGACTTGGCGATCTCGGTTTCGATGAGCATGTCGGCGCACTTGTGCTTGATCGCCTGGAACGATCCGATCGGCCGGCCGAACTGGACCCGGACCATGGCGTAGCCGACGGACATCTCCAGACACTTCTGGGCGCCGCCGACCTGCTCGAAAGCCAGGGCCACCGCGGCGCGTTCCAGTGTCTCTTCGAGTGCTGGCCAGCCTCCACCTGTTTCGCCCAGGACCGCCGACGACGGCACCCTCACCCCATCGAAGTCGACGGTCGCCTGCTTGCGGGTCATGTCCATGGTCTCGACGCGCTGCCGGGTGACGCCCGCGGCATCGCCGTCCACGAGCACCAGGGTGACACCGTCGCGGCCAGAGGTGCCCGCCTCGCGGGCGACGACGATGAGGGTGTGAGCGGTGTGCCCATCGACGACGAAGGCCTTGGACCCGTCGAGAACGAGGTCGTCCCCGTCTCGCTGCACCTCGATAGCGACCCCATCGGGGTCCCACGATCCACCGGCTTCGAGGTGGGCGACGGCCACCCGACGCTCTCCGGCAGCGATCTCAGGGAGCAGCGACTGCTTCTGCTCGTCGGTTCCGGCCCGCAGGATCAGGTCGGCGCCGAGTACGACGGACGAGAGGAAGGGGGCGGGGAACAGCGCACGCCCCATCTCCTCCATGAGGATCGCCTGCTCGGTGAAGGTGAATCCGGCCCCCCCATACTCCTCGGGTATCGCCATCGCCTGCCATCCCTGGGCGGCGATCTCGGCCCAGAGTCCCTCGTCGAAGCCCTCATCGGTTTCCATGAGGCGGCGAACCTCCTCCGACGGCGCCTTCGTCTCCAGGAAGCGCCGCGCCGTCGACCTGAGCATGTCCTGTTCGGGTGTGAAGGCGAATTCCATGGTTCCGAGAGTAGTGAGGCGGCGACACCGTCGAAGCGGTCTCGCGGGTAGCGTGGCGTGTCGTCACGCCCGGAGGGAGCAGATGCAACTGGTACTGATGACCGAGCCGCAGCTGGGCATGACCTATGACCAGATCGTCGACCTGGCGCAGCTCGCCGAGCGACTCGGCCTCGACGGCTTCTCGCGCGCGGACCACTACGGATTCCTGGACATGGAGCCGGCCCACGCCACCGATGCCTTCGCCACGCTGGGCGGACTCGCCCGCGAGACCGACCGAATCCAGCTGTGCGTCCTGGTGAGCCCGATCACCTTCCGGCATCCCGCCGTACTGGCAAAGATGGCCGCCACCATCGACGAGATGTCCGGCGGCCGCCTCGCCCTCGGCGTTGGCACCGGATGGATGGAACAAGAGCACCGGGCCTACGGCATCGACTTCCACGACCTCAACGGCCGCTTCGAACGCCTCGAAGAGGCCCTCGCCTACCTTCATCACGCCTTCGGCCGCCGATCCGGCCGCTTCGACGGCGAGCATTACCGACTCGACCTCGATGAAGTGATCCCGGCACCGACTGGACCGCTGCCAATCATCGTCGGCGGCAGCGGTGAGCGACGCACACCCCGCCTCGCCGGAACCTACGCCGACGAGTTCAACATGGGGATCCGATCTTCGGATGCGATGCGGCTGCGGATCGATCGTGCCCGCGAGGCCGCGAGCGCGGCGGGACGCGACCCCGACGCGCTGCGCATCAGTGTGATGACCGGCGCCATCGTCGGATCGACGGAGTCATCCTTCCAGGCGAACCTACAACGGATCGCTGCCGCCGACCCGTTCTCGAGGAGCGTCGACGATTTCACCGCCTCCTACACAGAACGCGGTCTGCCCTTCGGTACCGCCGATCAGGTAGCCGAGGTGGTAGGGCGGCTCGCCGAGACCGGAGTGAGCCGCATCTACTACCAGACCTTCGGGCCCTACGACCACGACCTGATCGAGGAGACCGTGGAGGTCCTGAGGAGTAGCGAGGAGCAAGCAGCGAGCAGCGAGCAGCGAGCAGCGAGGAGAATCCCTCTGGCTAAGAACTAAGAGCCAATAGCCAACAGCCCCTCTCCCTTTTCTGTACTGCCCCCGGTACCGATATCCTCGGTCCGTGCCCGAAACCCCCCTCTTCGTTATCGAGGACCTGCGCGCCTCGGTCAACGGCATCGAGATCCTCAAGGGCGTCTCGCTCACGGTCGAGCGCGGCGAGATCCATGCATTGATGGGCCCCAATGGCTCCGGCAAGTCGACGCTGGCCAACGTTCTGATGGGCCATCGTGCCTACAAGGTGACCGGCCGCATCCTCTACAAGGGTGAGGACGTGACCGGATGGACCCCCGACAAACGGGGCCGCGCCGGGATGTTCCTCGCATTTCAATACCCCGAGGAGATCCCGGGAGTGACCGTGGTCAACTTCCTACGGGCGGCGCTGAGCAACCGGACGGGTACCGACTACACGGTCCTCGAGCTGCGCCTCAAGGTGGCCGACACGATGCGCACGCTCGGCATGGACCCGGAGTTCGCCGACCGGTACCTCAACGAGGGGTTCTCGGGAGGCGAGCGCAAGCGGAATGAAGTCCTCCAGATGGCCGTTCTGGAGCCTGAGATGGCGATCCTCGACGAAACCGACTCCGGTCTGGACATCGACGCGCTGCGCACCGTCGCCGAGGGCGTCCAACAGCTGGCCTCACCAGAGCGCGGGTTCCTCATAATCACCCACTACCAGCGCATGCTCGACCACATCACCCCGGATGTCGTGCACGTGTTCGTCGACGGCACCGTGGTCGAGTCGGGAGGCCCCGACCTCGCCCGACGCATCGAGGAGGACGGGTACGACGCGTTCCGCGCCCCGGTGGCGTCGTGAACCCCAACGACGAACGGCGAGACCAGTGATCGACCTGTCGCACCTGCGTGCCGACTTCCCGATCCTCCAGCGTGAGGTCAACGGCCACCCGCTCGCCTATCTCGACAGCGCATCGAGCACCCAGAAGCCGATCCAGGTGCTCGACGCGATGGACCGCTTCTACCGAACCAGCTACGCCAACGTCCACCGTGGCGCTTACGCCCTCGCCGAGGAGGCCACCGAGGCCTACGAGGGCGCTCGCGGCAAGGTGGCTGCGTTCATCGGCGCTCCCGCGTCGGAACTGGTCTTCGTGCGTGGCACCACTTCGGCGATCAACCTGATCGCCTACGGATGGGGCCTGGACCACCTCGGCGAGGGGGACCGGGTGATGCTCACCCTGCTGGAGCATCACGCCAACATCGTCCCCTGGCAGCTGGTCGCCCGTCACACCGGGGCCGAGCTGGTGTATTTGCCCCTCACCGACGACCGCCGCATCGACACCGCTGCCCTGGATGGGCTGATCGACGATCGGGTCAAGGTGGTCGCCTTTTCCGGGATGTCCAACGTCCTCGGATCGATCGGACCGGTCGACGAACTCGCCGAGGCGGCCCGATCGGTGGGTGCGATCACGGTGGTAGATGGCGCCCAGATGGTCCCCCACCTCCCCACCGCGGTGAGCGACCTCGGCGTCGACTTCCTCGCCTTCAGCAGCCACAAGATGCTGGGACCCACAGGCATCGGCGCGCTGTGGGGCAAGGCCGAGCTCCTCGACGAGATGGAGCCCGCCGAGGGTGGTGGCGAGATGATCCGCGATGTCGATCTGCACGTCTCGACCTGGGCCGACGTGCCGCACAAGTTCGAAGCCGGCACCCCGCCGATCGCCGAGGCCGTGGGATTCGGGGCTGCGGCCGACTACCTGGCGGCGATCGGCATGGACGCCGTCAGACAGCACGAGAAGGAGATCACCGGGTACGCCCTGGAGCGGCTCTCCGAGGTGCCAGACCTCACCGTGTACGGACCGTCCGACCTCGAGGTCCGGGGCGGGGCGGTGTCGTTCACCCTCGCCGACATCCACCCCCACGACCTCGCCACCATCCTCGACCAGCACGGCATCGCGGTGCGGGCCGGTCATCATTGCGCCAAGCCGCTGATGCGTGCCCTCGACGTCCCGGCCACGGCCCGGGCGTCCTTCTACGTCTACAACCTGCTCGAAGAAGTCGACGCTCTCATCGCCGCCCTGCACGAAGCCAGGAGGCTGTTCGGTGTCGCTTGACGAGCTGTACCGGCAGGTCATCCTCGACCACTACCGCAATCCGAGGCGGGCGGGCCGCCTCCAAGAGCCCGACGCTCACGCCGAGGGCCACAACCCGCTGTGCGGCGACGAGATCTCCCTCGATCTCGAGTTCGATGACGATCGGGTGACCGACGCCGCGGTGCTTGGGCGTGGGTGTTCGATCAGCCAGGCGTCGGCGTCGATGCTCGCCGACCGCATCGTCGGCATGACCCGCGACGAGATCGCCGGTCTGATCGAGCGGGTGAAGCGGCTCCTCGGCATCGAACCGGGAGACCCGGGCATCGACCCCGATCGCCCCGGAGAGGCCCTCGGCGACCTCGAGGCGCTGGCCGGGGTTCGGCGCTTCCCGGTGCGCATCAAGTGCGCCGACCTGGCCTGGACGACGCTCCAGGAGGCTCTGAGCGTGGATGGGTGAGGACGGCGGGCACCTTACCCCTCGCCGCGCCATCCTCGCAGCGCCTGACTCGCCGACCGAACACGTCGAGACGGCGCCCTCTACCCGGCTACGCCACCTTCGGTCATCTTCCGTAGATCCAGTGCCCGGTCCAGCTCGTCGGGCGCCATGAGCCCGGTGTCGAGCACGACGTCTCGCACGCCGCGACCGCTGGCGAACGCCTCCTTGGCCACCTTCGCCGCGGCGTCGTATCCGATGTGGGGCACCAGTGCCGTCACCACGATGATGTTCTGCTCGACCAGCCACCGGGCGCGTTCCTCGTTGGCGCGGATGCCTTCCACGCAGCGTTCCCGGAAGGTGTCGGCCGCCGCCGCCAGCAGCTCGGCCGACTGGAGGAGGTTGTGGGCGAGTACCGGCATCATCACGTTGAGCTCGAAGTTGCCGTTGGCGCCGGCCCAGGTGACCGTGGCGTCGTTGCCGACCACCTGGGCGGCCACCTGCATCACCATCTCGGACATCACCGGGTTGACCTTCCCCGGCATGATCGACGATCCGGGCTGGGTCTCGGGCAGGGCGATCTCGCCGATGGCGGTGCGGGGTCCCGAACCGAGCCAGCGGATGTCGTTGGCCACCTTGAACAACGCCACGGCGGCCCCCCGGAGCGCGGCGCTGGCGTGGACCGCCGCGTCCTTGGCCCCCATGGCCTCGAAGTAATCGTCGGCGGTCCGGAGCGGGAGGCCGGTTCGCTCGGCAACCCTCGCCACCACGGCCTCGGCGAACCCGGGAGGTGCATTGATCCCGGTACCGACCGCAGTGCCCCCGAGGGCCAGTTCGTAGAGACCGTCGAGCGCGGCCTCGAGCCGCTCGGCGCTCTTGGTGACCTGGGTGGCATAGCCCCCGAACTCCTGGCCCAGGCGCACGGGAGTCGCATCCATGAGGTGGGTGCGGCCCGACTTGACCACGCCATCGAATTCGGCCGCCTTGGCGGAAAGGGCCCCGGCGAGACGACGGAGGGCGGGGATCGTCTGCCCGTGGATCACCGACGCCGCCGCCACGTGGATGGCGCTCGGGATCACGTCGTTGGAGGACTGTCCGGCGTTGACCTGGTCGTTCGGGTGGACGCGGCGACTGCCCAGTTCGGCGCCGAGGATCTCACCGGCCCGATTGGCGATCACCTCGTTGGCGTTCATGTTGGTGGAGGTGCCGGAGCCGGTCTGGAAGACATCGAGGACGAACTCTCCGTCGTGGCGACCGACGACGACCTCCTCGGCTGCCTCGGCGATGGCGGCCGCCGTCTCCGTGTCGACCGCGCCGATCTCGCCGTTGACCCGAGCAGCGGCGGCCTTGATCATCCCGAGCGCTTCGATCATCCGCCGGCCCATCCCGATCCCCGAGATCGGGAAGTTGTCCACCGCTCGCTGCGTCGAGGCGCCGTAATAGGCCGCCTCTGGGACCGCCACCTCGCCCATCGAATCTCGTTCCGACCGCGTATTCACCCTCGCTCCTCCTCGCCGCCCCGCAGGGTAGGCGTCCCGTCGAGCGCCTCCCGCACGATCCGGGAGTACTCCGGGTACAGCCGATGGTCCCGATGCACTGAGTGCTCGGCACCCGGAAGGAACACATAGGTCAGCAGCGGGTTGGTGTCGACGAGCCAATCAGCGATGGTCCGAGCCATGATCCCGCCGCACGCCGGATCCGAACCGATGATCGTCGTCGGCACCGTCAGGGCGGCGGTCTCATCGACGACGTTCCACGGCGAACTGTCTTCGATCGTCGCCGTGATCAGATCCGGTCCGGCACGGCGCAGGGCGGCCGCCTTGGTCTCGCAGTCCCTCGGATGCCAGTGGGGATTGTCGTGCGCCATCTGCTCCGGCGTGAGCGGACGCCGGTAGTCGTCCAACAGCCAGTCGATCTCTGCCTCCCGGAGTTCCGGCACCACGAGCGCTGGGTCCTGGAGGACCATCCGCTGCGTCCATCCGGTCGTCTTCGAAGCGGCGAGAACGGCGATCGAGCCGCCCATCGAATGACCGAGCACGGCGTCCCACCGACTGCCGAGGGTGAGCACGTCGGTCGCGTGCTCACCGATCGAGTAGTCGTCCGCCGTCGGGCCGTCGCCGTGACCGCGGAGGTCGGGGGCGGTGACCTCCCAGCCGAGATCCGCCAGGTCGGAACCCACCCGCCACCATCCGGCAGCATTGGCGCCGAGTCCGTGGAGCAGGAGTATCCGGCGATGCCCGGAACCCCAGGTGAGCGTGGGGAGCGTGAGGGGGGTCATGGCCGTCCGGCCTCCGGCGCCCGTCGCCCGACTCCCGTCACCGACTCAGGGAAACGGGTTCTCTTCGGGGGGCGTCTCGAGACCGAGTTCACGGCGAAGCCCTTCGTAGCCCTTGGCGTCCAGTTCGTCGGCCAGCTCGCGGCCGCCGCTGAGAACGATACGGCCCGCCATCATCACGTGGACGCCATCGACGTCCAGGTACCGCATGATCCGGGTGTAGTGGGTGATCAGCAGCACGCCCAGACCCGGCCCGCGCATCGTGTCGACGGCCTCGGCGACGTCGCGCACCGCATCCACGTCAAGGCCCGAGTCGATCTCGTCGAGGACCGCCGCCGTCGGGGCCAGGGCCAGCAGCTGCACGATCTCGGACTTCTTCTTCTCACCACCGGACAGGTTCCCGTTCACCCGCCGGTCGAGGAACGCCTCCATCCCCAGGACCCGGGCCGCCTCCTCGCCGCGGGCGAGGGCATCGGCTGCTCCGGCGAGCTCCATCTCGGTGAGTAGCTCGCGCAAGGTGACCCCACCGATCTCAACGGGGTACTGGAAGGCCTCGAACAGCCCGAGAAGAGCCCGCTCGTCGGTGGGAAGTCCGAGCACCTCGGTGCCACCGACGCGGGCGCTGCCCGAGACCTCGTAGTTGGGTCGTCCCATCACGGCGTGGCACAGCGTGCTCTTGCCGGAACCATTCGGCCCCATGAGCACGTGCAGTTCACCTACCGGGATATCGAGGTCGACACCGTGGAGGATCTCGACGGCACCGCGTCGAGCGTGCAGGTCGCTGACGACGAAAGCAGAGGTCATGTCTCCGTCTCCGCGGGCAGATCGAGGAAGACCTCCCCATCGATGACCTCGACGGCATACACCGGCACCGGCTTGGTGGCCGGCAGCGCACCCGGCTCGCCGGTCACCAGGTCGAACTCCGAGCCATGCCGGGGGCACTCGACCGTCAGGTCGAACACCTCACCCTCCGACAAGGACGCCTCGGCGTGACTGCACCGGTCGCCGATGGCATAGAGGTCGTCACCGATGCGGAACACAGCCACCCGGTGATCGTCGAGTTCGACGAGTCTCCCCGCCTCCTGGGCGAACTCCTCGATCCTCCCGATCGAGACGCGATACGCGCTCATGCGGTCACCCGCTCGAACGTGGCGAGGGCGAGGTCACCGAGCGGCCCGACCACCTCGGGCACTGGGAACCGCTGCAATGCCTCTTCGAAGAAGCCCCGCACCTGAACGCGATCGGCTCGCGGCAGCGACAGTCCCCGGCTCATCAAGTAGTACCGCTGCTCCTCGTCGAGTGGCCCCACCGCGGATGCGTGACCGCAGCGAACGTCGTCGGCGAGGATCTCTAGATTCGGGACCGACTGCGCTTTGGCACCATCGGAGAGCACCAGGTTCCGGTTGGTCTGGTGTGAGTTCGTCTTCTGACCGGCGGGCTCGATCCTGATCAGACCGGTGAACACCGATTGCGCGGTGTCGCCGACGGCACCCTTGAGGAACATGTCCGAGGTCGTGTTCGGCGCCTCGTGACGCATGAAGTACCGGTAATCGAGGGTCTGATCGCGCTCGCCGAAGTAGGCCCCATTGATGCGGGCGTCGGCACCGGCTCCCACCAGCGCCGCATCGAGCAACACCCGAGAGTAGGCGGCGCCGAAACCCGCTTCGGAGACGTCGACCGACGCGTCACGGTCGATCCTCATGCGATGGGTGGCGAGCGCCACGGTCGAGGTACCCCAGGACTGGAGCACGGTGATCCGAACCCGCGCCGCCGGACCCGCGATCACCTCGATCCTGGGGATCACCAGGCAGGAAGCGTCGGCCGGGGACCGCTGGTCGACCACGACGGACACCTCGGCCTGTTCGTCGGCGCGAATGAACACGAACGGGAGCGCCAGGACCCCGGAGGCGCTCACCTGCAGCTCCACCAGCACCGGTCGAGTCTCGGCGACCCCGCGGGGAGCGTGGACCGCCACCCCGTCGAAAGCAAAGGCGTCATGCAGCGCGGCGAGCCGGTCCTCGGGTGGCTTCGCCTCGTAGCCCTCGAGGACCTGCTCCGGCGTCGATGGCAACGAGGTGACGGCGATGCCGTGTGAGCCTTCTGCGAACACGGTGTGACCGTCGATCGACACGGCACGTCCGGCGAGGTCTGCAAGGGAGGCGGCCGCGATCCCGTCCCCGCTCAGGGGCGCTCCTGGCGAGTCGGTGAGAGCAACCTGGTCGAGGTCGAAGTCGGGCTCGACGTACCGCCAGTTCTCGTCGCGAGGGTTCGGCATGGGGAACGCCTCGAACGCCTGCCATCCGGCAGCCGCTCGCGTCCCGAGAGCAGCGGGAAGCGATCGCAGCGCCCGGGTGTGGGCATCGGAATCCAGGGGAGGCACGGGCTGAGAGCTCTCAGATCGACGGCTGGTCACTCTAGATGCCCGATCCGACCTACCCCACACCGGGTTTGACGCACCGCCGGCCACGGTGGACCCTTACGACGTGGAGGCACTCTGCGGCGAAGTGAGCTCATGCCGGTCATGCCCGCGCCTCGTCGAGTGGCGCGAACGCGTCGCCCGTGAGAAGCGGCGCTCGTTCGCCGACGAGACTTACTGGGGCCGGCCGGTGTGTGGCTTCGGGGATCCGACGGCGAGGCTGCTGGTCGTCGGCTTGGCACCGGCCGCCCACGGCGCCAACCGGACCGGCAGGATGTTCACCGGTGACCGCTCAGGCGATTGGCTGTACCGAGCCCTCCACACCGCCGGATTCGCCAACCAGCCCGAGTCGGTCGAACGCAACGACGGCCTCCGGCTCGGCGACTGCTGGGTGACCTCGGTGGTCAAGTGTGCGCCCCCGGCCAACAAACCAACGCCCGCCGAGAGGGACCGCTGCACCGGCTGGCTCGAACAGGAGCTCGACCGGCTGCCCGGCGTGCGGGTCACCGTGTGCCTCGGTGGCTTTGCCTGGACGGAGATGCAGCGCCTCGTCGCACGGCGCACCGGCATCACCGATCGGCGCGTCCCGTTCGGGCACGGGGTGCACTGGGAGGGTCCGACCGGGTTGTTCCTGGCCTCCTATCACCCGAGCCAGCAGAACACGTTCACCGGACGACTCACCGAGGCCATGCTCGATGACATCTTCGCTACGGCGAAGGCACGGCTGGCAGCCTGAACCTGTGGACATCGCCCGTGTCGGAGGGTGTGGACAACTCCGGTCGTCCGCCGTATCTCGATGAGCGCCTCCGCGCCGGAACCCCCATGGTCCCGTGCCACGCGGTCCGGTGGAAGCGCCCCGACTTGTCCACAGACCCTGTGGATGCCGTTGCGGGAAAGTCCGCCCCGCGGTACCGTCGCGCCGAGTCGACGCCGAGAGGAGAGCCAGGAGTGGCCAAACGGCTGCGCGAACCAGCGCCGCTGTCCGACGCCGTGGGCATGTACCTCGAGTCGGTTTCGGAGCACGAGCTCCTCACCGCCGAGGACGAGGTTCGCCTCGCCCGGACCATGGAATCCGGGCGCCGCGCCCAGCACACCCTGGAAACGGCCGGGCGCCTCTCCCCTACCGAACGCACCGCCCTGTATCGCGACGTGCACGCAGCGGACGAGGCCAAGGCCGTGTTCATCCGGTCGAACCTGCGCCTCGTCATCAGCATCGCCAAGCGGTACAACGGCCGGGGACTCGATCTGCTCGATCTCGTTCAGGAAGGCAACCTCGGTCTCATCCGCGCCGTCGAGAAGTTCGACTGGCGCAAGGGCTTCAAGTTCTCGACGTACGCCACCTGGTGGATCCGACAGGCGATCACCCGGGGACTCGGCAATCACGGCCGGACGATTCGCCTGCCCGTCCACATGGTCGACATCGTGCGCACCGTCCAGGAGACCACGCTCACCCTCACCGAGCGGCTCCGCCGCCGGCCCACCCTGGAGGAGATCGCCGATGCGAGTGGTCTCGAGGTGGAGCGGATCCAGCAGGCGCTGGCGGCCCCCGCCGACACCATCTCGTTGGAGCGGCCGGTGGGCACCGACGGAGACAGCGCCCTGGGCGATTTCGTCGAGGATGCCGATGCCGTCGATCCGTTCGACGCCGCCGCCGAGGCCACCACCCGGCAGAACGTCGACGCCGTGATGACGATCCTCGAGTCCGTGGAACGCGACGTGATCAGGCTCCGCTACGGCCTCGACGGCCGGGAGCCGCTGACCCTCTCGGAGGTCGGCGAACGGTTCGACCTGACTCGCGAGAAGGTCCGCCAGGTGGAGGGCCGTGCCCTGGCCAAACTGCGCCACCCGTCCAGCTCGTTCGACGTGGAAAGTCTGCTCTAGGAGTCGCCAGCTACCGGCGACCAGCGACCAGCTACCAGCTACCAGCTACCAGCAAGAACTGGGAATACGGACTGAAGTCGACGGCTTACATCCACAGAGCACTACCTGTGAATCTGGCTGGTAGCTGGTAGCCGGTAGCTGGCTCACACCTCGAACAACCGCGGGGCGTTTCCTTCCACTCCCCGAACCTCGTCGTAGTCGACTTCGACACAGCCGATGCCGCGGGTGGCGGCGAGCGTCTTCGCCTGCGGCGCGATCCGGGTGGCGACGAACAGGCCCCGAACCGGACCCAGCGAGGAGTCCCGGTTGAGAGAGTCCAGGTACCGGGTCAGTTGCTCCACCCCGTCGATCTCGCCGCGCCGCTTGATCTCCACGGCCACGATCTGCCCATCGGCATCGCGACACAGGATGTCCACCGGCCCGACGTCGGTGGGGTACTCGCGGCGGAGCGTCTCCAATCCCGACTCGATCATGGAGGGGCGCTCGGCGAGGAGCGCCTGAAGGGTGGCCTCGACCCCGTCCTTTTCCAGCCCCGGGTCGTCCCCCAGCTCGTGGCTCACGTCGGCGATCACCTCTTCGAGGGCGATGACGAGGGACTCACCCTTGGCATTGGTGACCACCCACTCCCTTTCGGTCTCCTCGATGTGGTTGGGGGCGTTCATCCAGTTCAACGGCTTGTACGCCCCGCCGTCGGCATGGATCGCCACGCACCCGTCCGCCTTCACCATGATCAACCGCACCGCCGATGGAAGCGTGGCGGTGAGCCGCCCCGTGTATTCGACGGAGCAGCGAGCGATGAGCAGGCGCATCGTGAGAAGTTACCCGTTGCCCGTTACCCGTTGCCCGACTCAAGAGCTCATGGCTTATAGCTCATGGCTCATGGCCAGAACATCAAGGAAGCGGTGGGCAGTGAGAGGTGATCTGAAGCCGGCATCGAGCCGGCTTCAGATCACCTTGTCGTTTTTGCCGGACACCTGGCGAAGGAGGTCGATCTGACCGGTGTGATAGGTGTCGTGGAAGTAGGCGAAGTGGATCTGATCCACCCGCGACACCATGGCGTCGCCAACCGGGGTCTCCGTCGTCAACCAGTCCTCGTCGACCGAGTCCATCCACGCTCGGATCGCCGCCTGCGTATCGGCCAGCCCGGTGAGCAGGTCCTCGAGAGGGATCACGTCGGGGGCCTCAGCCTTGACTGGATCCGACTCGGTGCGATAGCGACTGAAGCGGCCGCCGTCGTCCGGCGGGGCTCCGTCGACCAGCCGGAACAGGTCGTAGCGGCTGGCCACGATGTGGCCGAGCACCCAGTTGAAGCAGTTGATGTTGTGCTCCGACTGGCGCAGCGAGTCCTCATGACTCACGCCCTCGGCGTGCCGCTGCACCAGCTTCGTGTTCCGATGGAATGCCTTGGAGAGAAGAGTGGGGTCCATGGGACGAGGCTACCCGCTGCCAGCTACGCGCTACCAGCTACCAGCTACCAGAAGATCCTCTGGCCACTGGCAACTGGCCACTGGCCACTCGGTTGACGCCGAAGGCGTCAACCGACCGACCCCTCCATCTGGAGTTCGATGAGGCGGTTGAGTTCGACGGCGTACTCCATCGGCAGCTCCCTGACGATGGGCTCGATGAAGCCGGCGACGATCATCGCCGTCGCCTCTGACTCGCTCAGCCCACGGCTCATCAGGTAGAACAGCTGGTCGTCGCCGACCTTGGACACGGTGGCCTCGTGGCCGATCTGGGCGTCCGCCTCCTCGATCTCCATGTAGGGGTAGGTGTCCGACCGGCTGTGCGAGTCGAGGATGAGGGCGTCGCAACGCACGAATGACTTGACCCCGTGGGCGCCGTCTTCCACCCGGACCAGACCGCGGTAGCCGCCGCGGCCCCCGTCCTTGGAGATCGACTTGGACGTGATCAGCGAGGTGGTGTTCGGGGCGGCATGGACGATCTTGGCGCCGGCGTCCTGGTGCTGACCCTCGCCGGCGAAGGCGATCGACAGCACCTCACCGTGGGCCCCTTCCTCCATGAGCCACACCGCCGGGTACTTCATGGTGAGCTTGGACCCCAAATTGCCATCGATCCATTCCATCGTGGCGTTCTTGTAGGCGACGGCCCGCTTGGTGACCAGGTTGAACACGTTGTTCGACCAGTTCTGGATGGTCGTGTAGCGGCAGCGGCCGCCTTCCTTGACCACGATCTCGACAACCGCCGAGTGCAGGGAGTCGCTGGAGTAGGTCGGCGCCGAGCACCCCTCGACGTAGTGGCAGTAGGCGCCCTCGTCGACGATGATCAGCGTCCGCTCGAACTGCCCCATGTTCTCGGCGTTGATGCGGAAGTACGCCTGGAGCGGCTGGTCCACGTGAACGCCCGGGGGGACGTAGATGAACGAGCCGCCCGACCACACGGCCGAGTTGAGGGCGGCGAACTTGTTGTCGTTGGGCGGGATGATCGTCCCGAAGTACTCCTGCACCAGCTCGGGGTACTCGCGGACCGCGGTGTCCATGTCGCAGAACAGGACGCCGAGCTCTTCGAGGTCGTCACGGTTGCGGTGGTACACAACCTCGCTTTCATACTGCGCCGTCACCCCTGCCAGGTACTTACGCTCGGCTTCGGGGATGCCCAACTTCTCGTAAGTGTTCTTGATGGACTCGGGCACCATGTCCCAGGACTTCGCCTGCCCCTCCATCGGCTTGATGTAGTAGTAGATGTTGTCGAAGTCGATCGTGTCGAGCAAACCGCCACCGCCCCAGGTCGGGATCGGCTTTCGCAGGAAGCGCTTGTATGCCTTGAGGCGGAACTCGAGCATCCACTCGGGCTCGCCCTTCATGGCGGACATCCCGCGGATGATCTCCTCATTCAGCCCCCGCTGGGGCTTGAACACGTAGTCCTCGACGTCCGACCAGCCCAGCTGGTACTTGCCGAGATCGAGATCGACGGTCTGTGCCATGAAGCACTGCCTCTCAGGTCGTCCTGTGATGGTAGGCGCCGGGTACGGGCTACCGGCTATCGGCTACGCGCTACCAGCTACCAGCTACCAGCTACCAGCATCGAAAGTGTCCTTACCTTCAGCGCGTCTGCGGTCCGAGGTATTCCCGGGGAGAGCATGGTGAAACCGTCGACACGAGTCCGGAGAGGCGAGCGAGATCGGCGAGAGGTGGCTGGTAGCCGGCGGCTGGTAGCTGGAGGCTGGTAGCGCGGAAGCGCCGGACACGGTGGGGAGTGGGGGAAGACCGACCCGCATCCGGCGCCATCCGCCCGACCATTACACCACCTCCCTGACGCTATATGAAGCGATCGGCTGCAATATGCTCAGACGATGCCCATGCTCATCGTCGGCGGCGATACGCCCACCGGTAGGGCCCTCGCCGACGCCGTCGCCGGCAGAGGGGAAATCCGGATGTTCGTGTCGAACGAGGCAGCCGCCGAGACCCTGCGGAGCGCGGACTTCAAGGTGGCGCTCGGTGACGTGAGCGATGCGTCCCATGTCGGAGGCGCCGCGATCGGGGCCTTCTGCGCCGTGCTACTGGCCGAGGCCGCCGTCGACGACCGCACCCGGTCGTTCGCCTCTGATCCCTCGACGGTGGTCGGTTCCTGGGTCAGCGCCGTGGCCGAGGCAGGGGTGCGCCGAGTCATCCTCGTGGCGGGAGCCGAAAACGAGGAACTGCTCGCCCTGTCTGGACCGGGCGTCGAAACGGCCTTCGTCGACGCCAACGGGATCGACGCCGCCGCGCTGGCCGCCCGGGTGGTCGCACTCGACGAGGCCCGCACCCTGTGACCGAGCCCTCCCGGGCTTGATTTACCACCCGGCCGGTGGGAGAGTGGCGTCGGCGCAGGACTGCTCCCGCGCCGCCCACGAGGAGAGAGAAGCCACCCCTTGGTGAAACAGGACGATGTCGTACGCGTGCAGGGAACCGTCCTCGAGACGCTCCCCAACGCCATGTTCAAGGTAGAGGTCGAAGGCGGCCTCGAGGTGCTGGCCCGCGCTTCCGGCAAGATGCGTCGCGGCCGCTACATCCGCATCCTCCCCGGGGACAAGGTCGACATCGACCTGTCGATCTACGACCCCAGCCGCGGTCGGATCGTCTGGCGCTACCGCGGATAGGCCGCCGATCACACCTCGGTGAACAGGTACCGGCGCAGGACCTCGAGGCGATCCCCGAAGCCGTCGGGGTAGAGGTACCACAGGGTGGCGGCCACCGAGGACAGCAGCGCGTTGCCATCCTGGGGGGTGAAGCAGAACCCGACGAGCTCGCGACCGTTACGCACCGCCAGGGTCTCGACCGGCACCACCGCCTGGCTGAGGATGCGCCCGTAGTAACCGTGGTCACGGCCGAACGAGAAGATCTGGTTGGCCGACCGCTTGTGGGTGATCGCCAGGCGAGGATTGGCGGTTAGGCGCTCGATCGCCTGGTCCACGGTCATCTCCTGGTCGAGCACCAGGCTGAAGTGCAGCGCGTGCATGTACTGCGTGTTGAGTTTGACCGCAGAGGAGAAGACGTCGAGGTCGTAGCCCATCGTCTCGAACAGCTGGTGTGCATCCCGAGCGTGGTGGGTTCCGAACCGAGCGTTCTCATGCCGCCCCACGATGGGCGACGCGCTGAAACCCGAGTCCTGGCTGATGTCATTGGACCGCCGCAGGCACAGGAATCGCCCGTTCTCCAAGTGCGACGTACCGTCCTCGTCCATGGCGAGCGTCTTGATCAGCGCGGAGATGTTGTGGGTATTGCACGACACCACGTGCAAAAAGCGATCCGTCGTCCGCTCGAGCGCCTCGTCGTTGATACCCCGGGCGTACATCTTGCCGAACCCGAACTCGGAGCCCTGGGCGAGAAAACCGATCGGTCCGCGGGCCTTGTCGTAGAGCTCCGCCTTGTTGGCGTTGCCCGCCGGGGTGCAGTCGATGACCACCGCGGCGCGCTCGATCGCCTCCATGGTCTCCAGCTTGGGTGGGGTGCCCAGCTCCTCGAACGAGGACCGCCGATCGGCGTCGGTGGCGAGCACCGCTCCCCTACTCATGAGGTCACGCACCTTGGCGCGCTCTTCGATCAACGGCGTGCGCTTGTGGAAGGTGACTTCCTCGATGCCGAACGCCTCGGCGTGATCGGCCAGGAGTCCGATGAGGGGCTCGCCGATGGTCCCGGTACCGACGACGTGCACGATGTTGGACAACGGGTCCTCCGGAGTCGAGATGCCCGGTGAATGGTAGTGACGTGCCAGGAGGCAAGAGCTACTTGGTACTTGGACGCGCGCGGATAAGGGCGGGACCGCTCTCACTCTCCTCCCCCGTAGGGGGAGGTGGCAGCGGCCGCAGGCCGCTGACGGAGGGGGAGGGCTAACGCGTCGCGAGGCCTCCGTAGCGTTCGCCCTCCCCCCTCCCCTCCGGTCGC
Source organism: Acidimicrobiia bacterium (assembly GCA_040902765.1). Taxonomy (NCBI): domain Bacteria; kingdom Bacillati; phylum Actinomycetota; class Acidimicrobiia; species Acidimicrobiia bacterium. Next base: position 76,394 of record JBBDWO010000020.1, read on the forward strand.
TCCGCTCCCTACGGGACTCCCCCCTTCAGGGGGAGAGAGTTACCTGTCGCCACCTGTCGCTGATGCTCTCGCCACTCGCTACTCGCTACTTTGTCCCCATGCGCGCTATTCGCCTCCACGCTCCCGGGGATCTTCGCCTCGATGAGGTGCCGGATCCCTCACCCGGTGACGACGAAGTCGTGGTGACCGTCGAGGCCGCAGGCGTCTGCGGCTCGGACCTCCACTTCGTGGACGGCACCGCCAGGACCTCGATCCTGCCGATCACGCTCGGCCACGAGGTCGCCGGATCCCTGGCATCGTCATCGAAGGCACGAGTCGTCGTCGCACTGGCCACCGCCTGCGGAGTGTGCGATCGCTGCATGGAGCAGCGCCCCAATCTGTGCGCCCGGGTCGAGGTGATCGGGATCCACCGCGATGGGGGGCTGGCCGACCGGATCGTCGTGCCTGCCGGGTCGGTGATCCCGATACCCGACGGAGTCGACGCGCCCCAGGCAGCCACCGCGACAGACGCCGGCTCGACTGCCAGGCACGCAGTGCACCGCCGGGCCGGCGTCGAGTCCGGGCACCGAGTAGCGATCATCGGAATCGGCGGGCTCGGCTCCTACGGCGTGCAGATGGCGCGCAACCTCGGGGCGACGGTGATCGCAGTCGACACCAGCGCTGACGCCCTAACTCGGGCGACCGCGCTCGGAGCCGAAGCGATCGTGCTCGCCGAGCCGGGGATGTCGGTGGGGCGCGCCGTGAAGCAGGCAACCGGCGGCGGCGTCGATATCGCCATCGAGTTCGTGGGGGCGGCCGCGACCGTCGACACCGCGGTGAAGTCACTCAGGCCGGGCGGCCGCGCCGTCGCCGTGGGCGTTGGCCCGGAGCCACTGACGACGATCGCTCCGGTCTTGTGGTCCAACAACGAGTACACCCTCACCGGGTCCTACGGCAGCCTCCCCGGCGACACCGAGGCCGTACTAAACGACCTGGCCGCCGGGCGCCTCGTCGCCCCACCGGTGAGGATCGTCGAGATGGAGGATGCGGTCCGTGCGATCACCGACGCTGCGGACCACGGCAGCGCTGAGCGGATCGTGGTGACGCCTCAGAGCGCGCGCCAATAGGTCGCGGATCCAATGAGGGTTCGGCTTGTGGCAAGCCGAACCCTCATCCCGTGGGCGAGCCTATTGGCGTGCGCTCTCAGCGAGTCGATGCGTCCACGAGGGCGTAAGCGACGACGGCTCCGGCGAGCACCGACAGGGCACCGAGGTAGAGCCAGACCAGAGCTACCGCGACCGCTCCGAGCGTGCCGAAGGTGGCACCGAGACCGGGGGCGAGCGCCAGGTAGAGGCTGAAACCGAGGCTCCCGCCGACGATCCCCACCACCCCCACGAGAGCGGCGACCCCGGCCCTGGGGACAGGAATCGACGGCCCGAAAACGTAAAACAGCATCAGGAACCCGAACACCCCGGCCGCGGCGAGTGGTAGTCCGAGAAGCGTTCCGAGCCGCTCGATCGGCTCCCACCCCGCGAGCCTCGCCAGGAAGGCGAATAGTGCGCCTCCGGCCACTAGCGCCACCGAAGTCACCACCAGAGCCAGGCCTCCGGCGACGGTCAGGGCGAGCCCTACGAGCCGCATCTGGAGCGGCGGCCGGATCTCGGAACCGCCGGCCACCACGGCGAGGCTCCTCTGCAACGCCACCACCGCGCGGGAGCCGAGGAAGAGCGATATCAGCAGGGACACGACCACGAGGACCACACCACCGTCGCCGACCCTGCCCGCGGTGTCGGTCATCAGGGACGTCACGAAGGTGACCACCGCCTCCGGAGCGATCGGATAGAGCGCAGCCTCGACCCTGGCGACCGCAGCGGCGTCGTCGCCGAACATGGCGGCGACTCCGACGACGGCTAGGGACAGGGGCACCATGGCAAGGAAGGCGTTGTAGGCGACGGCGGCCGCGCCAACCGAGAGGTCGGCCGCGCGGAGGCGTCGTATCACGAATCGGACCCGCTCCATCGGTGGCACCCGACCAGTCTGTACGACCCACCGAGCCGGGTGCCAATCGTTCGGTCGTGGGTGTACCGGCTGCGACGCCATACACTCCAGGCCCGATGGCTCCCCTACCCCGCGGCCCGGTCCAGGTCGGCGTCGCCCTCGGACTGATCCTCGCGGTCACCTCGACCACGCTGTTCGTGCTGTTCGGGGCGAGCCCATCGTCCGATACGACATCGACCTCCGACCCGCTCGCCAACGGCACCGTGACGACAACCAGCACGGTCGACACGACCGCACCGCTCGACTCCACCACGACGACCGAGGCCGTGGGTCCGGACCCTTTCCACCCTTGGGTGGATCGCCGAACCGTCGGACAGCCCTGGGGCACCGCCGTCGAGGGGTTGATCACCTTCCGGGGCAACCCGACCAACACCCACTACGGACAGGGGCCGGTGCCGGCCACTCCGGAGATCGCCTGGCGCTTCCCCGACGCTCCGCTGTGCGGCCAATCGACGGACCTCGGAGTGACCGCGACCTGGTGCGGCAACGGCTGGACCGGACAGCCCGTCGTGTGGGAACGCCCCGACGGAGTCACCGAGATCATGGTCGGCGCCTACGACCACCGGTTCCACTTCATCGACGCCACCACCGGCACCCGAAGCCGATCCCCGATCCTCACCGGCGACATCGTCAAGGGGAGCCCGAGCCTCGACCCCGACGGCTTCCCGCTCGTGTTCTTCGGCAGCCGCGACAACAAGCTGCGGATCGTCGCCCTCGACCGCGAGGACCCGGTCGAACTGTGGTCCTTCGAGACCCCGAAGCCGCTGTGCACCGTCGACACCCGCGACGAGCACGGGACCTCGTGCTTCGGTTTGTGGAACGACGACTGGGATGCCGCCCCGCGCGTGCTCAACGACTACCTGTTCGCCAGTGGTGAGAACTCGGTCTTCTACATCTGGAAGCTCAACCGCACGTACGACGCCGTCGGTCTCGTCCAGGTCGACCCACAACTGGTCACCGCGGTGCCGTCGTGGAACGACGAACTCATCGCCGACATCCAGAATGGATGCACGATCCCCGCCCGCTGCCCATCCACGAGCATCGAGAGCACGCCGGCCTTCTTCGAGGGGCGCGTGTACTTCGGCAATTCGGGTGGACGGGTCATGGGGCTCGACATCACCAACCTCGAGAGTGGCGAGGCGCCGATCGTCTTCGACTACTGGGTGGGCGACGACGTCGACGGCTCGATCGTCATCGACGACGAAGGCATGCTCTACGTGCCGGTCGAGTGGAAACGGTTCCTCCAGCGCGGCGAAGACCTCGGTCAGCTGATCAAGCTCGACCCGTACACCTCGGGTGACCCATACGTCTGGGGGATGTACTCGATCACCACACCACCTGCTCAGGGGGGGATGTTCTCGACGCCCGCCCTCGGCGATGGCGTGCTCTACGTCGTCACCCATCGCGGCTTCCTCGTCGTGGTCGACCAGGAAACCGGTGAGGAGCTCTGGGCCCATGCCCTGGCCCCCGGGAGCTGGTCGTCACCGGTGGTGGTGGACGATCGTTTGGTCACCACCGGCTACGACAGCTTCATGCGGGTGTGGAGCCTCGCCGACCCGCAAGAACCCCGACTGATCTGGACCTTCAAAGTCGGGGACGCCACGATCGAGGCCACCCCCGCCGTGTGGAAGGGCGGGATCTACGTGTTCAGTCGGGATGGATACCTCTACGCCATCAAGAACAAACCGGCGTGAGCGAGCAAGCTCGCTAGCAATTGGCTATTGGCAATTAGCAATTGGCCGGACCGAACCGACAGCTTGTGCAGCCGCTCTGACTCTCTGGCTAATAGCTAACGGCCAAAAGCCAACAGCTCTCCGGTAACCTCCCCGGTCGCTATGTACTACGACTACACCGCGGTCACTCCGCAGACGGTCAGCGACGACGTCGAGAACGCCATCGCCGCGGGTGAGCGGCTCATCACCGAGATCACCGGCCACCAGGGTCCCCGAGACTGGGCGTCGACGCTGGCGCCACTCGACAGGCTCGCCGGGGTGGCGGCGCGCGCCTACGGAACCGGCCCCTTCATGGCACGCGTCCACCCGGACAAGGCGGTCCGCGACGCAGCGAGCGCCGCCGAAGAACGGCTCTCCAAGTGGCTCTCCGACCTTCCGTTCCGACGCGACCTGTACGAGGCGGTCGAGGCCTACGCCGCCACCGAGGAGGCGGCGAATTTCACCGGCGAGCGGGCCCGCATGCTCGAGTTCACCCGGCGCGACTTCCGGCGTGCCGGACACGCCCTCACCGAGGAGGAGCGAGCCGAGGTGCAACGGCACCGGACTCGTCTCGTCGAACTCGACGTCGCCTTCAACAAGAACCTCGACGAGTACGAGGACGGCCTCGACCTCACCCGCGAGCAGCTCGACGGACTCAACGACGACTACGTCGAACGGCTTCGGCCGGGCACAGCCGCCAACACCTATCTGGTGTCACTCGACTATCCGGAGTACTTCGGATTCATGGACCAGGCCACCGACCGGGACCTGCGGCGCCAGCTCCAGTACAAGTTCTTCAACAAGGCGGTCGACGCCAACCTGCCGATCCTCGAGGAGGCGGTGCGGATCCGCGCCCGGATTGCCGAGATCTTCTCCATGCCCTCCTGGGCTCACTATGCGATGGAAGAAAAAATGGCGAGGACGCCCGAGGCGGTCGAGGAGATGTACGAGGCCATCGTGCCCGGGCTCACCGAAAAGGCCCGTGCCGAGCTCGACGACCTCAGGGCGGCCCTAGGTGACGACGTCCAGCAATGGGACCATCGCTACCTCCACACGTCTGTCCGCCGCGAGCGATTCGGCGTCGATCCGTCTGCGGTCGCCGCCTACTTCCCGCTGGAACCCGTCCTGGACGGCATGTTCGCCATCACCAGCGACGTGTTCGGACTCACCTACGAGCGGGCGGACATCCCGGTGTGGCACCCGGACGTCATGGCGTATCACATGTTCGACAGCGAGACCGGAGACCAGCTGGGCACCTTCTACGTGGACCTGTTCCCCCGAGAGGGCAAGTACGGCCACGCCGCCGCCTTTCCCATCGTCCCGGCTCATAAGAGTCCCGACGGCTACGTCCTTCCCAGCACCGCGATCGCAGCGAACTTCACCAAGCCCGGAGTCCGGGCACCGTCACTCCTGCGTCATGACGAGGTGGTGACGCTGTTCCACGAGTTCGGCCACGTCCTCCACAACAGCCTCGGCCACACCGAGCTGGTGCGCTTCAGCGGGTACGACACCGAGTGGGACTTCGTCGAGGCTCCGTCGCAGATCATGGAGCACTGGTGCTGGAACGCGGATGTGCTGCGCCGGTTCGCTCGCCACCACGAGACCGGTGAGCCGATCCCCGACGACCTCGTCGACCGCCTGGTCGAGGCACGCGATCTCCACATCGCCCTGGCCATGCTGCGTCAGGTCAGTTTCGGCAGACTCGACCTCGACTTCCACGGGCCCGGACCCGAGAAGGACCTGTGGGCGATCACCCGCGAGACCAGCGAGCTCAGCGGCTTCCCGTACCACGAGGGCACCTTCTACCCGGCCGGCTTCGGCCACCTGTTCGGCTATGACGCCGGGTACTACGGCTACCTGTGGTCCAAGGTCTTCGGTGACGACATGTTCAGCCGGTTCGAAGCCGAAGGGGTTCTGAGCCCGAAGGTGGGACGCGACTACCGGAACTTCGTCCTGGGCCCGGGTGGCTCCAAGGACCCCATGGACATGCTGCGCGACTTCCTCGGCCGAGAGCCGAATCAAGAGGCGTTCTTGCGGCTCATCGGGATTTCGAGCAGTACGTAGCACGCAGCACGTTTGACGCTCAACGCTGAACGCAAGACTGTGGCGTTGAGCGTTGAGCGTCTAGGCCAGCACGCCCTTTTCGACGTCAATGGGGTCGCGGTCGATCGAGAAGAACTCCATCGGGGCGTCGGTGTCCCACTCGTCCGACTCGGCGTCGGTGAGGAATCGGGCGAGCATCGAGCCGATCGCCGGGGACTCCTTGAAGCCGTGGCCGGAGAATCCATTGACGGCGATGAACCCGTCGAGCGGTGTGGGTCCGATCACCGGATGGACGTCGTCGAAGTTCATGTCGTACATGCCGGCCAGGCCCGTGATCTGGCCCCGGTAGGGCAACGACGGGATCCGGTGGTGCAATGCGTGGATCTTGACGTCCCGGAAGGCGGCATCGAGGTTGTTGTTGAAGCGGTCGGGATCCTCGACGATCTCCTGCTCGTCCTCCCCGAGGATCGACCCGACGAGGAACTGCTCCCCGCTCGCCTCCGGGCGGAAGTAGATGCCGCCCGACGAATCCCCGACGATCGGGATGGGTCCGGGCACCTCGTCCCGGGGCCACTCCCGGTAGAGCACCTGGGCACGGATGGGGGCGATCGACCAGCCGTAATCGACATCAGCCATGGCGGCTAGCCGCGGTGCCCACGGCCCGGCGGCGTTGACCAGGATCGGCGCATCGATCCCCGACCCATCGGCCAGTTCCACCCCCTCCACCCGACCCCCGGCGGTGCGCACCCCGACGACGGCAGTGTTGAACCGGACGTCCACCCCGTTGCTACGGACCGCCATCAGCAGGTCCTGGGCAGCACTCACCGGATCGAAGAACCCGCTCTCGGTCTCGAACAGGAAGCCGGGCTCGTGGTCGGCGCACTCGTGGTCCACCTCGAAGGTGAGATCGAACGGACGGTTGCACGTGCTCAGGGCGGGGAATTCGCGGCGGACATCGTCCGGGCTCATGATGGTCACGGCGATGTCGAGCCCGGTCATCGTGTCGTGCTCGGCCCGCAGCGTGGCGGCGTCCTCCCCCATCATCCACAGAACACCCGTGTGATGGAACCGGGCCTTCGGTTCGTCGATGCCGGTGTATGCCGCCCAGTTGCGATGAGCCTTGAGCCCGTCGCGAGCCACCGTCATCGCCTCGGGATGGGTGTACCGCTGACGGAGGATCGCCGAGGAAGCACCGGTGGCCCCCTCCCCCACGTTTGGAGCCTTCTCGACGATGGTGATCCGGGTCGAAGTGCGGCGGGCTATCTGATGGGCGATGGACAGCCCCATGATCCCCGCGCCCACGATGACGATGTCGGCGGTGTCGCGCATGGGGTACAAAGTAGCGAGTGGGGAGTCGGGCCTCCACACTCTCCTCCCCCGCAGGGGGAGGTGGATCGGCCCGCTAGGGCCGAGACGGAGGGGGAGGGCTGACGCGTCGCGAGGCCTGCGTAGGGTTCACCCTCCCCCCTCCCCGCCGCTCGCTCCGCTCCCGCCGGTACTCCCCCCTTCGGGGGGAGGAACCGCGGAGAGAGGGGTGAATGGTCGCCTTCAGGGGAGAACCGGGGGCAGTGAGGAGCCCCCTTCTTGCGGTCCCCTCCCCTGAAGGGGGAGGTGACATCGGCCGCAGGCCGATGACGGAGGGGGAGGGCTGACGCGTCGCGAGGCGTGCGTAGGGTTCACCCTCCCCCCTCCCCGCCGCTCGCTCCGCTCCCGCCGGTACTCCCCCCTTCGGGGGGAGAGAGGCTCAGTCCGGCGTTCCGATCTCGGCGTCGACCACGGTGATCCCCGTGAGGTGCTTGCGGAGTTCGTCGGGGGTGCCGGCGAGGATCGGGAAGGTGCCCCAGTGGATGGGCAGCACGGCCCCGGGCTTCAGCCGCTGCGCTGCCGCTGCGGCGTCGGCCGGACCCATCGTGTAGTGCCCGCCGATGGGGAGCAGGGCGAGATCGATGTCATGGCGTTCTCCGATGAGCGTCATGTCGCCGAACAGGTCGGTGTCACCGGCGTGATAGACCACCGACCCGCCGGGCAGTCCGAGGACGAACCCGGCTGCCGATCCCCCGTCGACGATCCCGGCATCGGTGCTGATCCCCGACGAGTGGACCGCGGGCACCATGGTCACCCTGACCCCACCGGAAGTCTCCACGGAACCGCCGATGTTCATCCCGACGACATTGCCCAGGCCGTTGCCCTCCAGGTACACGGAGATCTCATGAATGGCGATCACCTGCGAGGCATGAGCAGCAGCGATCTCGACGGTGTCGCCGAGGTGATCGAAGTGCCCGTGGGTCACCAGGACGACATCCACCCGATCCAGGTCTGACGGATCGACCGGGCAGGACGGGTTGTCCCGCATCCAGGGATCGATGAGCAGCACGGTTCCGTCGGCGAGGTCGATCCGAGTGGCGGCGTGTCCCAGCCAGGTGATCGACGCGTCGCGAAGCATGGTCAGAACGTAGCAGAGGGAGCTCTCTGAACTCTGGGCACGGTCGGGGCCCGGTACTTGGTATTTGGTACTTGGTAGTTGGACGGTCCGGAGAAAGTCCGAGTACCAGGGTGGCCCCTCAGCCAGGGTGGAGGAATGTCAGCAGAGGGCTGGCTGTCGAGCGAGGGTCGAAAGCCCCGAGCCCATTTACGTCCGCCCATCAGCGGGTCGCGGCCCCACCACGCGCCACCCGAGCACTCCGACCGCCGTGCTCAGAAGCAATGGAGCGAGTATCGGATAGAGGATCTTCCACGGCGTCCACGAACCGCCGTGCCACTCCAGCGTCGGATTGCCGAGAAACGACCAGCAACGCTCCCAATCGGGCACGCCACCAATATCGTCGCAGCCGTAGGGAATGATGGCGAGGAGCGCGATGAGCCCGGCCAGACACGCCAGGAACACCCGCACGACATCGGTCCGTCGGCCGAGCCAGCGACAGACGGCGATCACTCCCAGCGCGATGAGTGCCCCGAGAGCCGTCATGAGAGCAACGCTCGTCGGCCCGGAGTCGTGAGCCGGGTATGGAAACCGCCGCTGCAGGACGACCACTACCGCCACGACGGAAGCCGCTCCGACCACGATGGCGGTCACCCTTCTGGCCATCGCCGATCCTCCCATGCGTCGGGCGAACGAGCACGGAGCGCTTCTCCGACGCGCCGAGTCTACGGTCGGGTCGGGCGATCGCGCCCTCGGCCAGGGTAGGGACTGCTAAGGTCACCCCTCTCATGGTGGTTGCCGGTATCTACGCCCGTATCTCGTCGGATCACGAGGGCAAAGGCCTCGGGGTGGGTCGTCAGATCGAGGACTGCGAAGCCCTCGCCGCCCGTTTGGGTTGGTCGGTGACGGATCATTATGTGGACAACGATGTGTCGGCGTGGTCGGGCAAGCAGCGCCCCGAGTACCTCCGGATGCTCGACGACATCAAGAACGGCACGATCAGCGGGATACTGGTGTGGCATCCCGACCGGCTCCACCGTCATCCCAAGGAGTTGGAAGAACTCATCGACCTGGTGGAGAACACCGCTGGTGTCCAGATCGAAACCGTGACGGCGGGTGACTTCGACCTTTCGACCTCAGCGGGGAGGAGTGTGGCTCGTATCGTGGGTGCCATTGCTCGCAAAGATTCCGACGACACCAGCATGAAGGTACGCCGCAAGCACGCCGAGTTGGCCGCAGCAGGCAAAGTGGCTGGCGGTGGAACCCGCCCGTTTGGGTATGAGTCGGATCGGATCACGGTGGTCCCGTCAGAGGCGGCGGTGATCCGGGAGATGGCCAAACGGGTACTCGCAGGTGACTCGCTGCGGTCGATCGCCGGTGACCTCAACACCCGTGGCGTGCGGACTTCGTTGGGCAACGAGTGGAAGGCTGGCGGGATCAAAAAGGTGCTGATGTCGCCACGCATATCGGGGCGGCGGGAACGAGGCGGGGAGTTCTACGACGCCGTGTGGGACGGGATCATCAGCCCTCAAGACTCCGACCGGCTGCACCGCAAACTCGCCGCCCGGAACCGCTCTACGGGACGACCCCCACGGCGCTACCTGCTCACCGGTGGCTTGCTGCGCTGCGGGCGGTGCGGGACGGCGATGAAGGCCCGCCCCAACACCCGGGGACGGCGCTATGTGTGCCCTGGTGACCCCGGTCTAGGCGGATGTGGGCGGATGTCAGCGACCGCCGAACCGTTGGAGCAGTTCATCGTCGAAGCCGTGCTGTATCGCCTCGACTCGCCCGAGTTGGCGGCAGCGCTCAAAGACACCCGAGCACAGCAGTCCGAGTTGGCCGAACTCCACGATCAAGTGGCTTCGGACCAGGTGATGCTCGACGAGCTCGCCGCCGACTACGCCAACAAGACCATCAGCCGATCCGAGTGGATGAGTGCCCGTGAACCGGTACAACAACGCATTGACCAGGGACGCCGCCGGCTGGCAAGGATCTCACCGACCACAGCGATTGACGACTACGCCGACAACACCGACCTACTGCGCTCCGCTTGGTCTGATCTGCCGTTGTCGCGCCAACAGGCCATCGTCAAGGTGCTGGTCGACCATGTGATCGTCAACACGGCAGTTCCTGGCCGAGGTTTCGATCCGCAGCGGTTCGATCCGGTCTGGCGGCTCTAAGCGTCTGGTCCCCCCTCACCCGGCCGGTGGGGACGGCGGCCCTCCCGCAGGAGTGCCGCCGCCCTCTCCACCGCCTCAGGTCGAGCGACCTTGACCACCACGCCCTGAGCAGCACACGACTCCTCCACCCAGCGGCGCACCACCTCGAGATCGAAGCGTCTCAGCGCCATGACAACCACACCGCAGGTGGCCCCTTGAAGCCCTCAACCTGATCGGGACGGAACACCACCTCAGGCAAAGCGCCCATCCGATCCGACGCCGCCTCCACCGCCCCCTCCAAAGTGGCTGCAAAGATCAGTTCCGAGGCCGGTTGGAAGCCCTGGGCGCAGTCGTAGCGGTTCAGCCCGCCAGTGCCGCCGATGTCCTTGCTCAGATACTTCGACGCATACCGAGCAGCAACCCGAGCCTCCTGACGCACCCCAGAACCCACCGGCAAATCACCGATCAGCTTGATATGGACGAACCCGAGGCCCCACGCCGCCTCGATCAGACCGCGGGCAACGAACCGTCCTACCGCGAAATGCACATGCCAGCCATGCCCCGACTTGTGCAACTCAGGCACCCACAGATACGGAAACGCCTCATCGAGACCACGACGGAGCGAACGAAAGAACCGGGAGATATCGGCCCGCACCGCCCGGGGGTCATGCTCACCCTCACCCGCATAGGTCAGCGTCCCAAACCGATTCAGACCATTCGCCGCGCAATAGCGGCGGACCTTCCCCCGCGCCCGACGAGCCGCTTCCTCCACCGCCCGACCCTCATCCGGCTCCGTGGCCCACCCGCCACCGGACCCGGGGCGGCGTCTGTTCAGCCCGCGGAACGACCCGCCAGCCTCACCAGCATCGGGATACAGAGATAGGAACCAACCGGCTGCCATAAGACCGCCCCCACGAAGACACCTGGGAAACCGGCGGTCTCAACATTGGCGGTCTTTGCCGCGGACATCACATACCGGCCCGCGAAGCATAGCCCCCACCCAAACCTAAACACACACAGTTGTCATTCAAGAAGCCTCGGCCCCCGCCTCCGTTCCTCCCTAACCTCCGAACGCGGTCACCCGAGGGGCGAACCGGGGCACCAAACCCACGACAACGCCGTGACGAGTTTCGTTGCATATTCAAGTCAAGAAGAGACCCTTGCCCGTGAACAGGCAGCTCAGCTTGTTCCGGGGAGCCTCGCTAGCGTGGGCGTGTGATGGAGTCCGAAGGCAGCGACACCGAAGCCAGACTGGTACCCGTGTTTGTCTCTTTCTCTCGGGACCTCGTCTTTCCTCGGGCAACTGGGCCGCTGTCAGATCTTCCCGATGACCAACTCCTCGACTCGTATTTTGATTATCTGGATGACCACTGGATTGCGCCGTTAAAGCGTCTTGCTGGGTCCAATGAGGGCTCACTGATTGTTCTGACTGTCTGCTATTCGCTGATGGAGGTCTACGAGCAGCTTCGCTCCGGTAGTTCCTCGAAAGGCTCGGTCGCTGCGTTTATCCGCAAGGGAGCAAGGCGGGTGCTCGACGGTCAGATGTCCCGGACGATGCGACCCGAAGAGCGAGAGGCTTTCGCTCAGCGATTCACAGAGGTCACCCGCAACGCACTGGTCCACGATCTCGCCCTAAGGGATATGAGTATCGAATTCGACGGTGAGGGCGTCGGCGGCTTCTCGATGGCTGATGACATCAAGAGCGGGGACACAGGTGTCGATCCGCATTGGTTGCTCCAGATCATTGCGGATGAGTTCGACGCCTACCGCAACGCACTGAACCAAGACCCCGAACTCCGTGCCCACTTCCGAGCGGTGGTGCTCAGAGCCGTCGAGGATCGTTCATACAGAGACTGACCTATCCATCGTCATGTCAGTGCAGTCGCTTGAAAGTCGTCGCTTGGGTACGGACGCTGAGCCACGCTCGTGGCAGCAAGTGATACGAACCCATCCCTGCAGCGTTCGGCGATCAGGGGCTGTACCCCAATATGAACTCGCCGAGCCAGTCCTCATGTTCTGGGCAGAAGTTCGTGACGGCGGACGCAACCATCGCAAAGTACAAGAGCGAGTCAAGTTGGCGGTCACCGGTCAACCTTGGTGCAACAAGGTCAACCATGAGGCCTGCACTGAACGAATCGCAGATCGCTAGCCCGGCCAACGCAAACTCTCCCTGAAGCTCAAAGTCGTCGAGAAAAGCGGCGCTGTAGTCGTTCTGTTCCAGAGCCTGTCCGATGTATCGCAAGTAGGCGGCCGCCTGGGCGACGACCTCCGACGGATCATCGGTCGTAGTCGAGGGCATCGCCGTCGTACTCGTGAGGGTCGTGCTCGTCGTGAGCTGGGTTGACGATTGTGTAGCCGAAGCGCTAGGCGACGAGTCCGAACCAGCGCAGGCGGCGAGCAATAGGAGCGCAGAGGCAACCGCTGCGATGTGAGCGGACCTCCCCGAACTACAAGACTCCAGTCTCCGCATAGCCTTCCCTCTAAACGGCTCTCCGTCGACCGACTCTACACAGCGATCAGTCACAGTCCCCTGTTGAGTTGACGCAGCGGGCGGGACTCGTCGTCTCGCAACCACGTAGCCCCGAGTGTTCACCGCCTGGGGTGACCTTGAGAGTTCTTACCCCAGCGTGCGGGAGTGTCACTCGGGGGCGAATGGAGCGATCGGTGACCTCTCCGCTGGTCGTAGCCGGGGGCCTCGGTCCAGTGTCGCTTCGATGTGGACGACCAGATGGCCTCGCCCTCGTTGCCGAAGGTCCCGGTTGATCGCAGGCCGACCGTGGAGGCGACCCACGCCGATGCCTCGTTGTTCGGATGAGTGCTGGCCGTGAACTTCTCAACCCCGCGTTCGGCGAGCCATGCGCAGGTTGCGGCCGCTACCTCGGTGCTGAGCTCGCGTCCTTTCCCACTCGGGCGTTACCGACCAGGCGACAGGCGCCATTGGAAGGCCACATCGGGCGCCGCCGAGCGAGTGTCGATCCGACCCTGAAGTGAACGGCGAACGCTTGACAGGGGCGCCGAAGGGCTCCTTCTGCCGAGACTTCGCCAGTGGTGTCGCTCGTTAGTGTCCGCGGGTGCCTGAGGTTGCGCAGGTGTGTTCGGGGCTACTGGAGTTCCCCCGTGTAGCGTCGTCACTAATGGGACTAGACCACGTCGACTTTCCCCTCCGTCGTTTCCTCGGCATGGACATGGAGGTCATCGAACCGGGGCACGCTGTCACCCGGCTACGCATCGGCGAGACCCATCTGAATCCCAATGGCGTTGTCCACGGAGGGGTGCTCTTCACGATGATCGACACGGGTATGGGACTTGCCGCTGTGACGGTGCTCGACGGGGATCGATGCGCCTCGATCGAGCTCCACCTCAGATTCCTGAGCCCGGCGACTTCGGGAGTGGTGGAAGCCCACTCCACCGTGGTCCGTCGGGGGCGCAGAGTGGTTCATGTCGAATCACGAGTTCATGATGAGGCTGGGACGCTGGTGGCGACCGGGACCGGCACCTTCGCTGTCATCTCAGGCTGATCCGATGCTGAGGTTCGGTACTCCCCACCGCCAAACGACGCCCCCACGTACTCAATCCGAGCGTGAAGGCGATGGCTGCAGTGGCGAAGTCTCGACAGCGGTCCCGAGGGACAGGATCCGTGTCTGGCGGGTTGGTAACATCGGCTCTCCATGGTGAGACCGATCGATACCTCGTCGACTCCCAGCACCAAGTCCGCAAACCGATGATGTCCGATCGGGCCTCGGCACTCGTACTGGGTGGCGGGGTCGGTGGGGTGGTGGCTGCTACGACATTGCGCAGGAAACTTCCCGCCGAGCATCGCGTGGTCGTTGTCGATCGAGAACTCGATCATCTTTTTGCGCCGTCTTTGCTCTGGCTCATGATTGGAAAGCGAACTGCCCGTCAGATCACGCGTCCCCTCGACCGGCTCAGCAGGAGGGGCATCGAGGTGGTGCGGGGCGACATCGAACAGATCGACCCGGAGGCTCGCCTGGTGCGAGTGGTCGAGCATGGCTTGTCCCGGGACCTCGAGGCTGATCACCTCATCGTGTCGCTCGGAGCCGAGTTGGCGCCCGAGACGATCCCGGGCCTCGCCGAAGCCGGCCACAACTTCTACACCCTCGCCGGAGCCGAAACTTTCCGTGACGCCCTGGCTGCTTTCGAGGGGGGGAACATCGTCGTGCTCACGGCGACTCCGGCATACAAGTGTCCGGCAGCCCCCTATGAAGCCGCGATGCTCATCCTCGACTCGTGCCGCACCCGGGGGATCGCGGCGGCCACCCGGGTCGACCTTTATGCCGCCGAGTCCGGCCCAATGGGTGTCACCGGTCCCGAAGTGTCGGGGCAGGTGCGCCGGATGGTGGAAGACGGCGGTGTCGCGTACCACCCCGAGCATCAGGTGACCCGGGTCGATGGACCGGCGAAGCGGATTGTCTTTTCCAACGGAATGACCACCCACTTTGACCTCCTCGCCTACGTGCCACCGCATCGGGCACCTCGGGTCGTTCGGGAGGCAGGTCTCACCGACGATTCGGGTTGGGTGCCTGTTGATCCCGGCACGCTTCGCACCCGATTCCCGAACGTGTACGCCATCGGCGACGTGGCGGGGATCCCGCTCAAGCTGGGGAAACCTCTCCCCAAGGCAGGAGTCTTCGCCGAGCGTGAGGCCGGGGTGGTCGCCCGTAACGTCGCTCGGGCCGTCACCGGGAAGGGTCAACCGGCGCGGTTCGACGGGCACGGTGACTGCTTCATCGAGACCGGAGGCGGGAAGGCCGGATTCGGGAGTGGCAATTTCTACGCCGAACCGGTCCCACAGATCACCCTCCGTCGACCATCCCGTCGTTGGCACGCTGCCAAGGTCCTCTTCGAACAGAATTGGCTGCGGCGACGGATCTGAGCCCCGGGCACGAGCCGTGCGTGCTCGGCCTGGACGACTGGAATGGTCTCGTCACCGCGATCGTTCCATTGCGGACAGGGGAGGCCTCTTGGACATCGAGCTTCGGTACTTCGACGATTGCCCAACTTGGCGAATGACCGACACCTTGGTGAGGAGGCTCGTAGGAGAACTCGGAGTCGACGCAGAGTTTCGTCGCACGCTTGTCAACACCCCTGAAATGGCAGAGCGTCTTGCGTTCGTTGGGTCCCCGACAGTGATTATCAACGGTGTCGATCCGTTCGCCAACGTTCATGCTCCGGTTGGATTGAGTTGCCGCGTCTACCGGACAGAGACTGGATTCGCTGGTTCGCCGTCTGAAGAGCAGCTTCGCGAGGCGCTCAGAGTCGCCCGATAGCACCTCGCCGGTCGCTATCGGAGATTGACCACGAATGAAACCCTGGCGAAGTCCTGACAGGGGTCCCGAAGCACTGCTTACGTCGCCGCCCCTTCAGCCAGGGTCCTCTCCCCCGAAGGGGAAGGTGTTGTCGGCCGCCAGGCCGATGACGGGGGGGAAGGGCTGACGCGTCGCGAGGCCCACGTAGGATCCACCCTCCCCCCTCTCCGCCGCTCGCTCCGCTCCCGGCGGTACTCCCCCTTCGGGGGGAGGGACCGCGAAAGGCCCTCGCCCCTCGCTACTCGCTACTCGCTACTCGCTGCTCGCTACCTTCCTTCCATGACCTACTCCGTCGTCATCCGCGATCCCGTCACCGGCGAGTTCGGCGTCGCTGTGCAGTCCCACTGGTTCAACGTGGGGCGCATCGTTCCCTGGTTGCGGGCCGGGGTCGGGGTCGTCGCCACGCAGTCGCTGGCCGAGCCGCTGTACGGGCCCCGCATCCTCGACCTCCTCACCACCGGGGTGTCTGCCGAGGAGGCGCTGGCTGCCACGCTGACCGACGACGACCAGCGCGAGGTCCGACAGGTGGCCGTGGTCGACGCCGCCGGCCTCGTGGCGGCCCACACCGGCGCCGGGTGCATCGCTCACGCCGCCCACATCGTCGGTGATGGCTGGTCTGTTCAAGCCAACATCATGAGGACCGAGAGTGTCGTGCCGGCGATGGCCGAGGCTGCTGCGGTCGACGCTCCCCTCATCGCTCGGTTGCTAGGGGTACTCGAGGCCGCCGAGAAGGCTGGCGGTGACCTACGCGGGAGCCAATCGGCGGCGCTGATCACGGCGGGCGACGGCCCGATACCCAACGCGGACCTGCGGGTGGAGGATCACCCGGATCCGATCGGTGAGATACACCGCCTGGTTGCGCTCCACCGCCTGTACGACGAGATGACCGCCGGCGACGATGCTCTGGCACTCGGTGATCAGCTCGCCGCGGCCCGGCACTACGCGGACGCCGCAGCCGATCCACGGGCGAACCCCGAGGTCCGCTTCTGGCAAGCGGTCGGGCTCGCCGCCATGGGCGAAGGCGATGCAGCCCGAGCCGCCCTGCGGTCGGCGGCGGCCGAGAACGAGGACCTGCTCGAGCTTCTCGGTCGGCTCCGAGAGGTCGGCCTGGTCGACGAGTCGACAATCGCCATCCTCGCCGGCTCGACCGACTGACCCCGGCCCTCCGACTACCGTCCCGCCGCATGACTGCCGATCTCACCGCCGCTGTAAACGATCTGTTCCCCGACGTGACCGACGAGCTGACCCGGCTCGTCCGGATTCCTTCCGTGAGCGCACCCGGATTCGAGCCTGCCCGGGTCCGTGAGTCCGCCGACGCCACTGCCGACCTGCTGCGTCGGTCCGGGTTCAGCGGCGTCACCCTGCTCGAGATCGACGGGGCCCATCCCGCCGTCTACGCCGAGATGCCGGGTCCCGAAGGTGCCCCGACGGTGCTCCTCTACGCCCACCACGACGTGCAACCGCCGGGACCGGACGCCGAATGGCCGCACGGCGAGCCGTTTGTGCCAGCCGAACGCGACGGTCGGCTCTACGGCCGGGGCTCATCCGACGACAAGGGCGGGGTGGTCACTCACGCCGCCATGGGCCGCCTGTTCGACGGCAGTCCGCCGGTCAATCTCAAGGTCTTCATCGAGGGTGAGGAGGAGATCGGCTCGGCGCACCTGACGGCCTTCCTCGACGAGTACGGGCCGCTCCTCGCCTCCGACGTCATCGTCATCGCCGACTCGACCAACTGGCGTGTCGGCATCCCGTCGATCACTACATCGCTGCGCGGCTTGGTCTCTGTGCGGGTCGAGGTGGCAGTCCTGGAAGCGGGTGTCCACTCCGGGATGTTCGGCGGCGCCGTGCCCGACGCCCTCACCATCCTCACCCGGGTCCTCGCCTCCCTCCACGACGATGCCGGCAACGTCGCCGTCCCGGGCCTCGTCGGCTTCGACTCCGACCCGCTCGACCTCACCGAAGACGAGCTCCGTGGTCAGGCGGGCGTCCTGCCGTCGGTCGAGCTCATCGGTGACGGCAGCCTGACCACACGCCTGTGGAGTCGCCCTGCGGCCGCCGTGCTCGCCATTGACGCTCCGCCCGTCAAGGAGGCGATCAACCAGCTGATCCCGCGTGCCTCGGCGAAGGTCAGCGTCCGAATCGCACCCGGCGATGAGCCCGCTCGCGCCATGGACTCGCTCATCGCCCACCTCTCGTCACGGCCCGCGTGGGGCGCCAAGGTCACGGTGACGCCCCTGGAGTCCGGTGCCCCGTTCGCCCTGACGCCCGGGGATCCGCGGGTCGAAGCCTTCCGGGACGCCATGCGATCGGTGTGGGGTGTCGAGCCGGTCGACATGGGCGTCGGCGGATCGATCCCCTTCGTCGCCGCTTTCTCCGAAGCCAACCCGGACACCGCCATCATCCTGGTCGGTGCGGGCGACCCGACCAGCGCCGCCCACGGCCCCAACGAGAGCGTGGACCTCACCGATCTGCGTAACGCCATCGAGGCACAGGCGATGGCACTGGTGACGCTGGGGAGCGCGTAGGGGACCCGGTACTTGGTACTTGGTACTTGGAGCGCTAGTACGCGAGCGCTCAGTCCTTTCTCCCCCCCGAAGGGGGGAGTACCGCCGGGAGCGAAGCGAGCGGCGGGGAGGGGGGAGGGCGAACGCTACGTGGGCCTCGCGACGCGTCTGGCGGGGGGG